>CAKZLT010000118.1 GCA_937127195.1 uncultured Saprospiraceae bacterium | reverse complement strand
CGATGCTAGGACTGCGTTTTTTGCCTTGTCTAAATAAAAAACAACGTCGTTCTTTGTGGTAGCTTATTTATTGCCTACTCCCTTACTTAAAATTTTTACGAACCACATTAGGTTAGTTTATTTGTGATACATTAAGGTTGAAAAATTGCGCTTTTGAATAAAAAAAACGAAATTGAAATGAAAACGATACTTTTTATATTTACAATACTACTTTTTAGTAGTTGTAATAGTCAAAATACATCATCTATGAACAATGATTTTTCGCCATATCCAAGAGTACGAGAAGCCTATGGAGAAAAAGAAAATATAGTAAAACAACTTTTAATATATAAAAATATTGATACAAGTACATTGAATATTTTTATAAGAGCATTCAAAACAGAAAAAATTGCAGAAGTTTGGGGCAAAAATACAACGAACGAAAAATATCAATTAATTACAACTTATGATGTTTGTAAAAGTTCTGGTGGGCTCGGGCCAAAGCGTCGAGAAGGAGATTATCAAGTCCCTGAAGGGTTCTATCACATCGACCGTTTCAATCCTAAAAGTACTTATCATTTATCTTTAGGAATCAATTATCCAAATGCTTCTGATAAAATCCTAAGCGATAAATCTGCACCTGGAAGTGATATTTTTATTCATGGTCGGTGTGTAACGGTTGGTTGTTTGCCAATGACTGATGATAAGATTAAAGAAATTTATCTACTGGCGGAATTTGCTAAACGAAGTGGTCAAAATAAAATTCCTGTTCATATTTTTCCTTTTAAAATGACCGAGGAAAATATTTCAAATGGGGAAAGTCAACATTATGATTTTTGGAAAAATTTGAAAAGCGGTTATGATTTTTTTGAAGAAAATAAAACAATTCCAAGTATTCGAGTAAATGAGGAAGGTGATTACATTTGGTAGATATTTTTGTATTAGTTTTTTGTAAGGGAGTAGGAAATAAATAATGGCGACGTTATTTTGCTTTTTATGTTTTTTAAAAAAAAAAGAACAAACTAGATTGGGTATATTATTTTTTCCTACTCCCTTATTTTGTCTTACTATCTGGCGTTACCCAAAATCTTCAACATATACATTTGAAAACACCCCAACTAATAAGAAACCACTTCGAAGTATAATAACAATTCTAGATATATTAGTATAATTGTGACAAAGTATAATTCTTAAAATCACAACTTATCACTGGATACTGAATTCAATATTACCAAACGGAAAGCTTATAGAATATTTCTAAAATATGCGAATATTTTACTAAATTGTCCTTTTAACCATTTATATATAAACACGAGCCTTACCAGAAGAAATTTATAAAAAATATAGGTACTATGGTAATGATTACATTTTTAGTAAAACTACCTTTCACAAAGGTATAATGACAGAGTTAGCGATTGACAGAGCCTTTAATAATCAAGGTGTTACATCACTTTCATCTACATTTATATTCGCTTGATTACTTACAATCAGAATAATTACAACTAGAATATTCCATTTTTTACACATAAATATATAATGAAAGACAAATTAATTCAAAAAATCCTAATCGCCAATCGCGGCGAAATAGCTATTCGGATATGTCGAGCAGCATCGGAATTAAAAATTAAAACCGTTGCTATTTATACATACGAAGACCGCTTTTCACTTCATCGATACAAGGCAGATGAAGCATTTCAGATTGGGGAAGATCGCGATCCTCTAAAACCTTATTTAGACATTGAGGGTATTATTAACATTGCATTAGACAATGATGTGGACGCCATACATCCAGGTTATGGTTTCTTATCTGAAAATGAAATCTTTGCGCAACGTTGTATTGACAATGGCATTATTTGGATAGGCCCGACACCAGAAGCAATGGCTACTTTGGGTGATAAACTCTCTGCCAAAACAGCAGCAATTAAAGCTAATGTGCCAATTGTACCTGCTTCAAAAGAACCATTTCATACTTTTGAAGAAATAGAAAAAGCAGTTACTACAATTGGATTACCTGTAATGATAAAAGCCGCTGTCGGTGGCGGTGGTCGAGGTATGCGTGTGGTTCGAGAAGCAGCTAATTTAGAAACGCTTTATAGAGAAGCCTCTAGAGAAGCGAAAACGGCATTTGGTGATGGACGTGTTTTTGTTGAAAAATACATTGACGATCCAAAGCATATCGAAGTTCAGATTTTAGGTGATACGCATGGCAATATTGTTCATTTATTTGAACGTGATTGCTCTGTGCAACGTCGTTTTCAAAAAGTGGTAGAAGTTGCGCCAAGTGTTAATCTCAAAGAGATTACTAAACAAAGGTTACACAAATATGCTGTTGATATTTGTAAAACGGTGAATTACAGTAATGCTGGTACGGTTGAATTTTTGGTAGATAAAGAAGAAAATATCTATTTTATTGAAGTCAACACTCGTATTCAAGTAGAACACACGATTACGGAAGTAGTAACAGGAATTGACTGGGTGCGCGCTCAAATTTTGATAGCTGGAGGACTAAAACTAACAGCCGATCAATTGGGTATTGGTTCGCAAGAAGACATCAGCATTCGTGGTTATGCTATTCAGTGTCGTATCACAACGGAAGATCCTTCTGAGGATTTCAAACCTGATTATGGTCGTTTGGTGGCTTATCGAAGTGCAAGTGGTTTTGGTATTCGTTTGGATGCTGGAAACGCTTATGCAGGTGCAATGATTTCGCCATTTTTTGATAGTATGATTGTAAAAGTGACGGCTTGGGGACATCGCTTAGAGTCTTCTGCCAATCGTTTAGAAAGAGCATTACGCGAGTTTCGTGTTCGTGGTGTAAAAACCAATATTCCTTTTTTAATCAACTTATTAAAAGATGATAATTTTAGAAAAGGAAATATTACAGTTAACTACATTGGTAATCATCCCGAATTATTAGCACCACCTAACTGGAAAGATAGAGGCACAAAACTCATCCGTTTTCTTGCAGATAAAACGATTAATGGTAGCCCTGATGTAAAAAAGATTGATCCAAATTTTGTTTTCATTGATGCAAAAATACCTGACGTTAGCAAAGATGTTATCAAAAGCGGTACAAAGCAAATCTTAGAAAACGAAGGTAGAGCAGCTTTAATAGATTGGATACGCCAACAGGATAAAATTCTTTATACGGATACTACTTTTCGAGATGCACATCAATCACTGTTGGCTACCCGAATGCGTACTTTTGATATGATGAAAATTGCCGAACCTTTTGCCAAAAGGCACGGACACGAAGTATTTTCGATGGAAGTCTGGGGCGGAGCTACTTTCGATGTAGCTATGCGATTCTTAAAAGAATCACCTTGGCAACGACTAAGAGAACTTCGCAAAGCTTTTCCTAATACATTATTACAAATGTTGTTGCGTGGCTCAAACACGGTCGGTTACAAAGCATATCCAGATAATGTAGTTCGAGAATTTATTATTCATGCTAGTAAAAATGGTATAGATATTTTTAGAGTATTCGATTCATTGAACTGGATAGAATCCATGAGATATTCTATCAAAGTTATCAATGAAGAAACAAATAGTATCGCAGAAGCCTGTATTTGTTATACTGGAAATGTATTAGAAAAAGACGGTCGCTACAATATAGATTACTATTTAGAAATCGTAAAAGAACTGGAAGAAGCTGGTGCGCACATGATTGCCATCAAGGATATGGCTGGTTTATTGAAACCAAAAGCAGCAGCTTATCTAGTAACCGAATTGAAAAAAGCTACTACTTTACCAATACATTTACACACACACGATACTTCTTCTATTCAATCCGCAACTTACTTGAAAGCCATCGAAAGTGGTGTTGATGTCGTTGATGTAGCGATTAGTTCGATGTCTGGACTGACGTCTCAGCCTAGTTTCAATAGTATTGTGGCAATGATGGAAGACGAAGAACGAGGTTCTGATATTAACCTGACTTCGTTGAATGAGTTTTCGGTTTATTGGGAGCGAGTACGTACTTATTATTATCCATTTGAAACGGAACTTAGAGCAGGAACTGCCGAGGTTTATAAACACGAAATTCCAGGAGGTCAATATTCTAATCTTAAGCCACAAGCGAGAGGTCTAGGTTTAGAAGATAAGTTTGAGACCATTAAGCAAAACTATGCAAAAGTCAATGATTTGCTTGGTGGAATCGTCAAGGTAACGCCTTCGTCAAAGGTCGTTGGTGATATGGCAATGTTTATGACATCCAACAATTACACGATTGAGGATATTCTTGAAAAAGGTCAAACGATAGATTTTCCAGATAGTTTTAAGTCATTGATGCGTGGTGATTTAGGTCAAATAAAAGGCGGTTGGGATAAAAATCTACAAAAATTGGTACTCAAAAATGAGCAACCTTTTACCAAACGTCCCAATGATTATTTAGAACCACTTGATTTAGAGGCTGAATATATTCAATTTCAAGAGAAATTCCCTCCTTTCACTGAGCGAACAGATTTTATATCGTGGGTGCTTTATCCACGAGTTTTTGAAGATTTTTACAATCATTATCAGGATTATGGTGATGTTAGTAAAATACCGACTCAAGCGTTTTTCTTTGGGATGCAGCCCAATGAAGAAATGCAAGTAGATATTTCAAAAGGTAAACGAATTATCGTTGAATTTTTGAATAATAATGATTTAAATCATAAAGGCGAAAGATTGAGTATTTTCCGTCTGAATGGTGCTATTCGCTCTGTTTACATCAAAGATACAACGGTTGAATTGGACTTAAAATTGAACGCAAAGGCAACCGAAGAAAATCACATAGGTTGTCCATTACAAGGTCGATTATCTACCATTTTAGTAGAAGAGGATGCGATAGTAAAAGTTGGGACTCCATTATTTATTTTGGAAGCAATGAAAATGGAAAGTACCGTTACCAGTAATATAAATGGTCGTATCAAAAAGATTTATCTGAAGGAAGGTGAATTGGTCGAACAAGATGATTTGGTAATAGAAATAGAACTTTAAACGAGTGTAAATTACGTTTTTTGGTTCTTTGAAAACAGAATATAGCGCGGCATTGATAAGTACAATGACAGAACATTCTAATGAGGCTGTCTGTCGATTACTGTAACAAAAATTTGTTTACAATTTAAAAAATTAACGTAGCGCAACGAGCCTCGTCGCCCGACTATTAAAAGCGGCTTTTGTTAGCGTGACGACGAAGCTCGTCGCGCTAAGAAACATTAAATATTTGTTACAGTGTATTAGTCCAAGTACTTATCATTGAAGATTTACAAATAAATTCGCTTCACCAAAAAACTAGTCATTTCCTTAGCTTTTGCCATTTTATCTTTAGCTTTAATCGTGACTAAATGCTCTTCATTGTCTTTAGTAGTAACGATTTTGCAAGAGCCAGTTTTTGAAAATTCTGCCATTGTTGCAGTTGCGATTAAAGTACCATCAGGCAAGTAAAATGAAAAATTCTGCTGAATGATTGTTCCTTCCATTGAGTTTTCAAGTTCGTAACGACCAATCGTTTTGAAGTCTTGCTGAATTTCTTCACCAAATATCAAAATATTAGCAGAACGTTTTCTATCAATCAATTTATGTTCAACCGCCTTTTTGTTATTAGATGATTCTCTAACCACCGTTTTCCCTAAATATTTGGCTTCACGTTCGGCATACTTACCTTTCAAATCTTCACTGTATTCCTTGACAAATTTCTGAATACCAGCGTCATTGAGTTGACCATCTGTAATTACTTCATATTTATAAAATTCCCTAATTAATTTTTTTGTAAAAGAAAAAGAAGCATCCTTTTGAGCAGTGTATTTTGTTCCTACAAAGGTAATTTCATAGACATTATTGGTCGCTTCTCCTGTTTGGTATTCATGTAAAACTAGCGATATAAGCGTTTCTCCGTCCAGATTCTTGATTTTGCAATCCTGAGTAAATGCGCCGCCGCAGTTTGTTTTACAATATGGTTGCTTATTAACAGAAACGACTTTCTTTTTGATTTTGACCTTTTGGGCGTAAAGAGTATTGGTAAAAAAAGGTGTCAAAAAAAGAAGAATTAGAATAGAAAATATTTGATTTTTTTTCATGGAATATGCTTTTAGATTTAAAAACAATTAAGATACGGAATATAATATGGTTCTTTCTATCTTAAGAAGAATAAAAGAATTTTATGTCGGATTATGATTAGCCATTTTTTATAAAAAAAGAAGATAAAATATAACGAACAAAAAAAGACCTCTCAAAAAAATGTGCGATTTTTCAACTGTTTTTCAATGAGTTACAGCGGTGCAAAAAAAGTTTTTTTTAAAAAATGCTTGTATATTGGAACAATAAAGCATACATTTGCAGCGCCTTAGTGAGGAAGTATTCTCCAAAGGTAAAAAACTAGAAAATTTTTATTTAATCAATGTTTTTATTTTTTTATAAAATCCGTTGATTAATTAATCAAAAATTCAATAAAAGTGGATACTTTAAGTTACAAAACCAAGTCGCAAAGAAAAGAGGATGTCGAACGCAAGTGGCACATCATTGATGCGGAGGATTTAGTGCTTGGTCGTATGAGCTCAAAAATTGCTACGATTCTTCGTGGTAAGCACAAACCGAGCTATACACCGCACATCGATTGTGGAGACTTTGTGGTTGTTATCAATGCAGAAAAAGTTCGCTTCACAGGTGATAAATTGAACCAGAAAGAATATATTACTTTCTCAGGTTATACAGGCGGTCAAAAACGCACCGTAGCAAAAGAATTGATTGCGAAGAAGCCAATTCGTCCAGTTGAGTTAGCAGTAAAAAACATGCTACCAAAAGGAAAATTAGGCAGAGCAATGTATAAAAAATTATTTGTTTATGCTGGTACAGAGCATCCACATGCCGCTCAACAACCAGAAACTTTAGAACTATAATAATCAATTATGGAACAAATTAATGCAATAGGAAGACGTAAAGCGGCAGTTGCTCGTGTATATATGAAGCAAGGAAGTGGAGTAATTACTGTAAATGGTAAAGACTTCAAAGAGTACTTTCCTCAAATGCACATGCACCGTAACGTAACCGACCCATTCGCTACAGCTGGTGTTGAGGGTTCTTATGATGTAAAAGTTAATGTAAAAGGAGGAGGATTCAAAGGACAGTCAGAAGCTGTTCGTATGGGTATTTCTCGTGCTTTGGTGAAATTGAATGAAGAATTCCGTTCTCCATTGAAAAGCAAGAAATATCTTACTCGTGATGCTCGCGTGGTGGAACGTAAAAAATACGGTAAGCCAAAAGCAAGAAAGAGCTTCCAATTCTCAAAACGTTAATCCGTTATTTTCTTTTACGTTACCAATTGTATTTCGCCTGATTAGATGGCTATTCTACAACGAAAAACAATTGGTAATCCAAGAATTCAAAAATTAAGAAAAATGCAAAAGCCAACTTATAAAGAGTTATTGGATGCAGGAGTACACTTCGGACACATGAAGAAGAAGTGGAATCCAAAGATGTTATCTTACATCTTCATGGAGCAGAAAGGTATCCACATTATAGATTTGAATCGTACACTAGAGTGTATGGAAGATGCGGGTAAAGCTTTGAAAGCAATCGCTCGCTCAGGTAAAAAAATCTTATTCGTTGCCACTAAGAAACAATCTCGTGAGATTATTTCAGAAGCAGCGAAATCAGTTAATATGCCTTATGTCACTGAACGTTGGTTGGGTGGTATGATGACTAACTTCGCTACTATTCGTAAGTCTGTTAAGAAAATGCAGTCTATCGAAAAGATGTTGTCTGATGAAGGTACTAACATTACGAAGAAAGAGCGTTTGATGCTTTCTCGTAAAAAAGATAAATTGGAAAAGGTAATTGGAGGTATCTCTCAATTAAACCGTATTCCTTCGGCTATGTTTTTAGTTGATATTCACCACGAGCATATCGCAGTAGCGGAAGCTAAAAAATTGGGTATCAAAACATTTGCAATGGTTGATACGAACTCTGACCCAACTAAGGTTGACTTCGCTATTCCTGCAAATGATGACGCTTCTAAATCAATTGCTATTGTCACTCAATATATTGTAGAGTGTGTTAAAGCTGGTTTGGATGAGCGCAAATCTAACAAAAGCCAAAAAGAAGCTGCAGCTAAGAAAAAATAGCTAGTTAGGTATAATAAAAGGATAAATTTAGGTATCAAACAACTAAGTGTTGTTTGATACCTAGATTTATTTACTTTAATTTTCAACTTATAAAAATATCATATCGTGAAAGTATCTGCAAAAGATATTAAGAAACTCCGCGACCAGACAGGTGCGGGTATGATGGACTGTAAAAAGGCATTACAAGAAGCAGAAGGAGATTTTGCAAACGCTGTTCAGATCCTTCGTAAGAAAGGTCAAAAAATCATGGGTAAGCGTGCAGACCGTAACGCTACCGAAGGTGTTGTTGTTGCTATTACTAATGCTGAAGGAAACAAAGGCGTAGTAGTAAACCTTTCTGCTGAAACTGATTTCGTATCTAAAAATGCGGACTTTATCAGTTTAGCTAAAGAAATTGCTGATATCGCAATTCGCGAATTCCCTGCTACTAAAGATGAATTGAATGCTTTGTCTTTCAATGATAAATTGACAGTAGGTGAGCGTACTGTAGGTATGGCTGGTGTTATTGGTGAGAAAATTGAAATCAAAAAGTATGACCGCTTAGAAGCTGCACAAGTTGCTGCTTATATTCACATGGGATATAAAGTTGGTGTACTTTTGAGTATAGATAAAGCTAGCGAAGATCTTACTGCTGCTGGAAAAAATATGGCAATGCAAGTTGCTGCATTATCTCCTATCGCTGTAGATAAAGAGGATATTCCTGCTGATGCTGTTGAAAAAGAGCGTGTACTTCAGTTAGAAATGACTCGTACGGCTATGCCTGATAAGCCAGAGAAAATGATTCAAAATATTGTTAATGGTAAATTAAACAAGTTATTCTTCAAAGAGAAAACTTTAATGAACCAACAATATGTGAAAGATAGCAAATCAACAGTGAAAGAATACTTGAAATCTGTTGATAAAGAAGCTAAAGTTTTAGGTTTCGTGAGAATGGACTTAGCTTAAGATTTTCTTATTCTATCAATAAAAAAATGCGATACTTCAAAATTTTGAAGTATCGCATTTTCTATTGGTAGTAATTACTATTTATTACATCACATTACTATCCATAGCCATTTTGCCAAGTTCTAAAAGCTTGACAGCACTTGCT
>CAKZLT010000117.1 GCA_937127195.1 uncultured Saprospiraceae bacterium | reverse complement strand
GAAGTAGAAAACCTTGCTGATTTTTCGGTAGATAATTTACGAATTTTTATTGGAAGAAGTGCCATTGATTTTAGAGATAAGCCCAAACAACAAAATGATATTTCTTATTTTATTTGGAGTTTAAATACTTGTGAAGCAAAACCTCTAAACAATAATATTTTAGCTGAAATTCCTGAATACTGGAATGAAAATGACGAGTTTTTAATTATTAATTTCAGTAATGAATATGATAACCAAAAACGGGGTTACTTACCAATTTTTAAAGACGCTTGGCATCAAAATAATTTACCTAAATTTTTTAAAACTGACTTTGTAACAGATTTTGAAGAATTGGAGTTATGGTTAGCTACCTATCAAGTTTCTGAATTTTCACTATTAGATAGAAGTCGTTTTGAAAGAACAAAATGGCTTTGTCAAGGAGCAAAAATTTATCAAGAGATTAAGACAAAACGGTTTTGGTATTTAGATATGTTCCACAAAGACCATTATGAGGTTTTTGATAAAACAGGAAAAAACCATTTAGGAACATCTAACTTAAAAGGAGAAATTTCAGAGGATAAAAAAGATGATAGTAGGAGTATTGATGTGAAGTAACAAATTAGCATTTTATGGTTCTTCATTTGTGAAAAATGAATTAAGCCTTCAATCCAAAAGTTTAGAACGAAATACAAATAAACTTCATTTCATTAAATTGAAATGAAGTTTTGAGCTTTTTTATCAAAAAATACAAAACCTTACCACCTTACCCTTAACAAAACACTAAAAGAAAGCGGTCTTTCAATTTTTAATAGATAAAATCGTTATTTTAGCGCGTTATTTTTAAAGAATGAAGTATTATAAAACTAAGTAGCGTTTTTTTTTATAAAAAAAAGCTAAAAAAAATCAAGAATCATGACTAAGCAAATCGTAACGATTTTCTTACTATTGGCTAGTTTTTCAGTTATAGCACAAACGAATCAAAGCAGCGACCCTGTTTTGTTTTCTGTTGGAGAAACGGATGTCAAGGTTTCTGAATTCGAATACATTTACAGTAAGGCAAATGGTAAGAAAGCTGATTTTTCGGAAGAATCACTAAAAGAATATTTGGATTTATACATTAAATTTAAGCTAAAAGTAGAAAAGGCGAAGGATATGCAATTGGATACTATTCCAGCCTTGAGACGCGAATTGAACGGTTATCGCCGTCAATTGGCAAGTACATATTTGCAGGACAAAGAGATTTTGGACAATTTGGTCAAAGAAGCTCATGAGCGCATGAAGTACGATGTGAGCATTAGCCACATTTTTATTGGTGTAGCGAAAGAGTCTGATGGAACGTCGGAATTGAACAGAGTCAGAGAGATTCGTAAGGAGATTGCAAAAGGAAAAATTAAATTTGAAGCAGCAGCAGAACAGTTCTCTGAAGACCCTTCTACTGCGCCTGAAGGTGGTTATTTGCGTTACATCACAGCCTTTGATTTGAAGCGTTTTTATCAGATTGAAAATGCCGCATACAGTATAAATGTAGGTGAAGTATCTGAGCCTGTTCGCTCGATTTACGGTTATCACTTGGTCAAAGTGAATGATAAGCGACCAGCAAGAGGTGAAATGGATGCAGCTCATATTTTGGTTCGTGTAGAAAGTCCACAAAAAGAAGCAGCAGCACAGCAAAAAATCAGACAAGCACATAAATCCCTTGAAAAAGGAATGAGTTTTGATGAAGCGGTCAAGGAATTTTCTGAAGACCAGACGACGAGATTGAAAGGCGGTCAATTAGGTGTTGTATCTATTAATAAGTTTGAAAAATCATTTGAAGAAACCATTTTTAGATTGGAGAACGACGGTGATTATTCTCAACCTTTCCGTAGTAAAGTTGGTTGGCATATTGTAAAAAGAGTGAAAAAACGCCCTTTAGCTCCTTTGAAAGAGATGCAAAGAGGTTTGAAAGCAAGAGTGCAGAGAGATAGCCGCTTCGAAATCGTTCAAAAAAGCTTTATAGAACGATTAAAAAAAGAATATGATTATAAAGAAAATACAGCAAACATTAAGAAATTAAGTGACCAAGTTGGAGCATCTTTCTTGACTCCTCAATGGAAACCTGATTTGAATAAATTAGATGGTGCGGCGTTTTCTTTTGCTGACCAAAGTGTAAGCATAGCAAAGTTAGCGGAGTTTTTGAGTCGCTCTACTAAAGAGAGAACTAATCGTAATAACAAAGATGCTCAAGAGGCATTCCGTAAGTTATTAGAACGATTTGTGAGTAATAATTTGACGAAATATGAAGAAGGTCGTTTGCCAGAAAAATACCCAGATTTTAAGTCATTGATGCGTGAATACGAGGAAGGTATTTTACTTTTTGAGGCGACCAATGTATTGGTTTGGGGAAAAGCAGCGAAAGACTCTATTGGTTTACAGAGTTTTTATCAAAAAAACACGAAAAATTACATGTGGGATGAGCGTGTAGAAGTAACAACTTACGCTATGCCAAATGAGCATCCTACCAAATTAGCGAAAGCTAGAAAGTATGCTAAGAAAAAATCTTCTGATAAGGTATTGGCAAAAATCAATACAGCAGATTTGAGTATCTTGACAGCGACTACGTCTTCTTACGAAAAAGGTCAAAATAAAGATGTTGATGAACTTAAATGGAAGAAGAAATATGTTGGTGCAAATATTTTGAATGGAGACAAAGTAAGCTTTTTGAAGGTGGAGAAAGTAGTAAAACCGCAGCCAAAATCATTCAAAGATGCACGCGGTTATATTATTGCAGATTATCAAGAGTACCTTGAAAAAGAATGGTTAAAAGAATTAGAGAAAGAATATCCGCTTCAAATGAACGAAGAAGTATTTCAATCTTTAATTAAAAAATAAGTGATTTTTTCAAAGTAAGTAATAAAATTTACGAAGCATTTTTCAGACCTTATAGGTTTTTAAAAACTATAAGGTCTGAATATACCTATTCTCTAAAATATCTTTATAAATCATTTAATTAGTGAAGAAAAATAAATAATTAGCACCATTCTACTTTTTCTTTGTTCTATTTAAAAGCACTTAAAAAATGAACCGTAGCGGTGCTATGCTTAATTTTTTAAGCACTTTTAAATAAAAAAATAAAGTTGTATAATGGTGCAACTTATTTATTTTTCTTCACTTAGTCATTTTAATTATGAAAAAATGGATGTTTTTTGTGCTAGTCATTAGCGTTTTCTGGACAGCTTGCAACAATGAGGCAGGAAAGACTTCAGAAGAGCCATTGGCAAGAGTCTATGATAAATACCTGTATCCATCTGATTTGAAAGGTATTCTTAAAAGGAATATGTCGCCTCAAGATAGTGCGTTAGTAGTGAGTACTTATGTCGAAAATTGGGGTAAAGATAACCTAATGCTACATGTCGCGGAGGAAAATGTACCCAATGATATTGATATTGACGAAATGGTGAGAGAATACCGTCAAAACTTAATACAGTTACATTATGAACGTAATTTGGTCAAGCAACGTTTGGACACTTTTGTTTCTAATGAGGAAGTAAGGTCATATTATGAAGTTTCAAAGCAAGACCACGTTTTAAAACAAAATGTAGTTCGTTGTTTCTTTTTAAAAGCACCTAATAATTCACCTGACTTGGAGGAAGCAAAGAAGTGGTGGAAAATGGAAAATGATTTAGATAAAACTAAATTAGAGGAGTTTGCAGAAAAATTTGCACAGATATATATATTAGAAGATAGTACTTGGGTTCGTGAAAATGATTTAGCAGCGCAATTTAATGGTGATGCGTTAAAAGAGGGAAGTTTGACTAAGGGGAAGGAAATTATTATCGACAAACAAGGGTATTTATATTTATTAAAAATACACGAAGTTGCCAAAAAAGGAGAAATTGCTCCAATGGGATTCATTAAGAAGAAAGCTAAAAGTTATATTTTATTGAAACGAAAAATGGCGTTGATAGAAGATATGGCGAGTGAAATGTATAAAAGAGAAATTAATAAAAAGAACGTAGTTATTTATCAATAAAGGGTCTTTAGTGTTTTTAAGAACTATAAATGAATAGTTTTTTTGGGAACTAAAGGAATGGAAAGAAAAAGAAGAATGAAAAAATTATTTGTCTTGTTATTCGTCCTTCAAGGGCTGAATATGACAGCACAAGAAATGTTGGTCGATAAAATTATTGGAGTTGTAGGTAATCAAGCAATATTATTATCAGACATTGAAGGACAGCACGCTTTACTCGAAAAACAACAAGGTGTATTACCCGAAGATGCACGCTGCTATATTTTAGACCAACTATTGGTACAAAATATGTTGATAGTAAGAGCAAAACTAGATAGTATTCCTATTGATGAAAGTCAGGTAGATGCACAGTTGGAAGCGCGTATTGGTCAGATTATGCAATATATGGGCGGTGATGAAGCACAGTTTATTGAGTATTATGGCAAGTCGCCTGATGAAGTGAAGGAAGACTTTAGAGAAGATTTGAGTAATCAATTGTTGGCGCAGCAGATGCAACAAATGGTATTGAACAGCGTAAAGGTAACGCCTTCGGAGGTGGTTGATTTTTATAATCAGATACCTAAAGATAGTTTGCCTTACTTCAATTCGGAAGTAGAAGTTGGCGAAATAGTGATTAAGCCAGTACCAAATAAGGCTCAACTCAAAAAGACTTATGACCAATTAGTAGATATAAGAAATCAAATCATAGCAGATGAAACGCTTTTTCCTAAGTTGGCAAAAGAGTTTTCTAGTGATTTGGGATCTGCTAGAGTTGGTGGAGATTTAGGTTGGGCAAAGCGCGGACAATTTGTGCCAGAATTTGAGGCAGCGGCTTACAATTTGGAGCAAGGAGAGATTTCTCAACCCATCAAAACAGAATATGGTTACCATGTTATACAACTAATGGGTCGTCGAGGTAATTTGATAAATACTAGACATATTTTGATAAAACCCGAAATATTGGAGGTTGATATCAAAAAGGCATATAATACATTGGATAGTATTCGTACTTTAGTGGAAGCAGATTCTATTACATTTGAATATGCTGTATTTAAGTTTTCGGACGAAGATGCACAAAGTAAAAATAATGCTGGTATCCTTTTGAATCCAAAAACGGGAGCAACCGTTTACGAGATTGGGGATTTGCCACCAGAAATATTCTTTGCTGTTGATACATTGAAAAACGGTCAAATTTCTGCACCTGTTCGTTTTGAAAATATTCAAACAGACGAAATTCAGTTTAAAGCAATCTTGTTAGTGTCGCGCACAGAACCGCACGTTGCCAACTTGAAAGATGATTATCATAAAATACAAAACGCTACTCTAGAAAGAAAAAAATTATCTTACATGGAGAAGTGGGTTAAAGAACAAAAAGAGAAAATTTTTATTAAAATAGATGGAGAATATAGTAATTGCCCTCAAGTAAGTGGCTTTATTAATCCGTAGAAAGAATTCGACGTTTATTCAATTGGACAAAATTTGGTAAACGTCGATATTTACTATTTACAGGAACTCTGAAAACTAACACAACCAACAAAAGAAAATCCAATTAATATGAAATACTCTTCTGATGTAGAAGCAGTGGACGCATTAGCAAAATCCTATAATGACCTTAGAGCCGAAATTGGAAAGGTCATCGTAGGTCAAGAAGAAGTCGTAAAAGCAGTGATTATATCATTGTTTAGTAATGGACATAGCTTACTTGTCGGAGTGCCAGGATTAGCAAAAACGCTACTCGTGAGTACAATTGCACAGGTGCTTGATTTAGGTTTTAAACGTATTCAGTTTACGCCCGATTTGATGCCTTCAGATATTACAGGTTCTGAAATATTGGACGAAGACCGCCATTTTAAATTCAATCCTGGCCCTTTATTCTCTAATATTGTATTGGCGGATGAGATTAACCGTACGCCTCCTAAGACGCAAGCGGCGTTATTGGAAGCAATGCAAGAACGCTCCGTAACGGTAGCTGGTGTAATGCACAAATTGCCAGACCCATTTTTTGTATTAGCAACTCAAAATCCAATTGAACAAGAAGGTACTTACGCCCTCCCAGAGGCGCAATTAGACCGTTTTATGTTCAATATCTATTTAGATTATCCTTCTTACGAAGAGGAAATCATGGTTGTAAAATCAACAACATCTAACAAAAAAGCAAAGTTGTCAAACATCGTTACAGCAGAACAAATCATCTCTTATCGTGAGTTGATTAGAAAAATTCCTATTGCTGATAATGTACTAGAATATGCTGTTGGATTAGCAACTAAGACGCGACCAAATACAAAAATGGCACCTCAACAGGTCAATGATTACTTGTCGTGGGGCGCGGGACCGCGTGCTTCTCAGTATTTAGTGCTTGGCGCAAAATGTCATGCAGCCGTAAATGGTAAGTATTCACCAGATATTGAGGATGTACAAGCTGTTGCTAAATATGTACTTCGTCATCGTATTGTGAGAAACTACAAAGCAGAAGCCGAAGGAAAAACGGTTGAAGATATTATTGAAAGTCTTTTTTAAAAAAAAGCTAAACAATAGAAAAGGGGCATTTGAATATTATTCAAATGCCCCTTTTTTTCGGTTATAAATACCTAAACTCATATTTATCATGATTACAAAAAGAGATGCCCTTTGGAAAGGCTGAATACTTAGGCAAGTATTAATTGGTATGAATGTAAATTCTCTAAAGCTATATTTAATCCAGCCTTTTTTTAATCATTCATCGAATTTTTTTTGAATCACTAACCTAAAACCATTAATTTACTAACCCATAGAAGCAAAAAACGAAACCATCTTTCAAATCTACCTTTGTTGATAGGCAGATTGCTAAAAATGGGATTAGGCGTGAAACATTTGGAGGGTAGCCACAATATATTCTTTCCTGTACCCTGAATGGCAGACTCCATTCTTATTAATTATTCAACTAAATTAGCTTATACTATGAAGAGAATTTTCAACTATACTTTAGCTGTTATATGTTTAAATATTTTTTGGATGAACAAAACAAATGCACAGTTTATTTTTCCGAATACGGAAAAAGTACCTGTAACGGATACATTGCATGGTTATCAGTTAACCGATGAATACCAGTGGTTAGAAGACAAGACAGACCCAAAAGTCATTAATTGGACAAAGGCTCAACACGAAGCGACACTCAATTATGTCAACGGTACTTTTCCCGAAATCAAAGGCTTGAAAGATGAATTGACCGCTTATATTGACCGCGACCAAATCAGTCCGATGCAACTGGTGGCTGATCGCCAATTTTTTACCATCAAAAAGAAAGGCGACGCTCAGGCCAAACTGTATAGTCGAATTGACGGGAAAGATGTTTTGGTCTTTGACCCAATGGAGATTGACCCGAGTGGGAAATCTTCGATGTCAGGTAGGAGTTTTACGCGCAAAGCAGATAAAGTCGCAATAGGCGTTCAGTCAAAAGGCGCGGAAATTCAGACTTACTATATTATGGATACACGTACAGGCAAATTGATTGGAGAACCGATTGAAGGCTTACGTGGATTTTCGTGGACTGCTGACGAAGAACACGCTTATATCAGTATCCGAACGCGCGAAATGATTGATAAGCAAGTACCGATTCAAACATATCTACACAAATTTGGGGACGACCACAAAGATGACAAATTCGTGATCGCGCCCGAAGATGCAAAGGATTTTGCTTGGGTCTATGACTCACGCCGAAGTCCTGTAACGTTTTTTAATAAAGGCGATTTTTATGCGACGCATTCCCTCAAAATAAAAACAATAGGTAAGGACGAAGAGCCGATTGAGGTTTATTCTAATAAAAAATATCGCGCCAGTGCTTACGCGCTCAAGGATAAGATATATTATTATACAAATCATGAAGCACCGAATTTCAAATTGATGGTTGCTGACCGTTCAAAGCCAAAGTTTGAAGATTGGAAGGAATTGTATTCTGAAAAAGAAACGGTACTCGAAAATTATACTGTAACGCCTAAGTTCTTAGTTATTCAAGATAAGAAAGACGTTCAAAGCCGCATCATGCTCCATGATTTGAATGGAAAATTTATTAAACAAATCGACTTGCCCGAAATCGGAAACGTCAACTCCATTTCTTATAATCATGATGTTGACAAGGTTTATGTTGGAATGACGGCATTCACGACACCTTACAAAATTTACGAACTTGACCCAAAAAAGTTAGCGGACAAAGACCTCGAATGGAATTTATTCTATGAACAAGAAACCGCAATCAACACCAGTGAAATAGAGGGCAAAATCAAATTCTATACTTCTAAAGATGGCACAAAAGTCCCAATTTTCATTTTGCACAAGAAAGGTTTGAAACTCGACGGAACGAATCCTACTTTACTCTATGGTTATGGTGGTTTTAATATTGGGATTTCGCCCTCATTTGTAGGAAGTTGGGCGGCATTCATTAATCGAGGTGGTATTTTTGTGAGAGCAGGAATACGCGGTGGTAACGAATATGGCGAAAAATGGCACGAAGACGGAATGCTTTTCAATAAGCAAAATTGCTTTGATGACTTTATTGCTGCGGGTGAGTATTTGATAGATGAAGGTTATACTAATAATGAAAAATTGGCTATCTATGGTGGTAGTAATGGTGGTTTGCTAGTCGGTGCAGTGATTGCTCAACGCCCTGACTTGTGTAAAGCGGCGATTTGTGCTGTGCCGTTATTGGATATGATTCGTTTTCACAAATTTTTGATAGCGCGCTACTGGATTCCAGAATATGGCGACCCTGATAAGAAGGAAGATTTTCAGAATATTTTACAATATTCACCTTATCACAATATTCGTTATGGGGTCAATATGCCAATGACTATGGTGACTGCTGGTGAAAATGACACGCGCGTTGACCCGCTTCACGCCAAAAAATTCGTTGCTGCTATTCAGAATAGCCTTGGTCAAAAAAGTCCTTTTATGCTATATATGGATTTTGATAGTGGTCATGGTTCTGGTAAATCAACGGAACAAACCATTTTTGACTTAGAGTTTAGAATGCGTTTCATTATGGGAGCTTTGGGAGTTGAATAACTTTTTTTTAACTATAAGGTTCGATTGGAGTTTGATATAACCTATTTTTTTGAAAAAATAAACCAACCTAAATCATATAATACCAATCCATATTCAAAAGTTACATTAATTATGGTAGAATTTTTCCTTCTTCTTCGTTATTTTTATCAGCGATAG
>CAKZLT010000116.1 GCA_937127195.1 uncultured Saprospiraceae bacterium | reverse complement strand
TTATCTCAAATAAAAGGTATTTGAGACAAAGGTTCTTTTTACTTAGCTATTCAATTGTGACATAGCATTTTTTTACTCAATGCATTATTCTTCCAGAAAATCTTCTTCCAGAATCATCTTAGCCTCTGCTAATTCTCCTTGAGCGTGTCGGTCTCCAGCATTTTTGGCGACTTCAGTTCCTTTGATATATGTTTCTAAAGCCGTTTGATAAGCAGCTTTTTTCTCATATAATTTACCTAAATGGTAATATAAGCCAACATAATTCTCATCAGCTTGTTTCAGTTTTAGATAATATTCTAAGGCATTTTCATACTCTTGATACTTTTCAAATTCTTTTGCAATAGCAAATAAAATAAAACTATCATTTGGAGATGCTTCCAAAAAACTAAGTAGTTGGTCTAAACGATTGGATTTCATTCTTAATTTTTTATTTTTGTAGTTACCTTAGTAGTTAGTCAAACTAATTAACATATTAATTTGACTGATTATTAAGTACAATGACAGAGTTTTTTGAACTTGTTTTTGTCATCAGACAAATAAGAAAATGACAAAACAGCCTTTAATAATCAAGGTGTTACATCATTTTAAGGTGTCATTATTTTTGTCATTTTACTTAAAAAACAGCAATTTGACACTATATCAACCATTTTTTTAAGAAAAAAAGTTAAAACAAAAGAAGTGAAATTTTAAACAAACTTCATTTCTAAAAAAAACAAGTTCTTGGCTCAAATAAGCCAACAAAGAACGGAAAAATTATTGGAAATTATGAAATTATTAGTTTGCGTCAGTAAAACACCAGAAACGACTACCAAAGTTAGTTTCATGGATGGAGACACGAAGTTTAATACTTCTGGCGTTCAGTACATCATGAACCCTTATGACGAATGGTATGCTTTGGTGCGTGCAGTAGAATTGAAGGAACAAATTCAAGGAAGCAAAGTGACTCTAGTCAATGTTGGGCCAGATTCTAACGATTCTGTCATCAGAAAAGGTTTAGCAATTGGTGCTGATCAAGCATTGCGTATCAATACAGACCCAGGAAGTGCATACAATGTTGCGGCGCAAATTGCGCAATATGCTAAAGGAATGGACATCGTTTTTACGGGGAAAGAAACGATTGAATATAATGGTTCTGAGGTAGGTGCTATTTTAGCGGAACTATTGGATTTGCCTTATATTTCTTATGCAACTGACATTCAGGTAGAAGGGAATGTAGCTACTATCACTAGAGAAATCGAAGGAGGAAAAGAAGTTTTACAAGTTCAAACACCTTTCGTTTTGAGTGCAGCAAAAGGAATGGCAGAGCAACGCATCCCGAATATGAGAGGAATAATGATGGCAAAGAAAAAGCCATTAATTGCCCGTGATGCCAAGCCTATGACTGACCCTGTAAGCGTAGTTAAGTACGAATTGCCCGCAGAAAAAGGTGATGTCAAATTGATTGACCCTGAAAACATGGAAGAATTGGTGCGTTTGCTTCACGAAGAAGCAAAGGTTATTTAATTTTAATTTAAAAATGAGTTAAAGGATAATTGATGCTTTTAGCAATTACTGTTTTTAGTAGTTCAGTTAATCATTAATCGATTAATATGTAAGTACAATGATAGAATTATTGAACCTTCGGTATCATTATTTTTGTCATACTCCTTAATTATACTTTTCATTTTTCGTTATAAATTAATTATCAATTGTGAATTAAATTGTAGTTATTAGACATTCGTTAAGCAGTTACTAATCAGATTATTATAATATTTCATTTGTGCAAAAACATTAAGAATTTAGTTATAATAACAGACAATAAAGTAACTAATAACGATTTACTAATTACAAATTAAAAGGTAACTATTTAGAAAAGAGAGGCTTTTATTTGTAGCTCTTCTTCAATATAAGGTCTTTTAAATATTACTGAATAGTAACTTAAAAAGAAAAATATGTCAGTTTTAGTATATGTAGATAGCCCAAGTGGCGAATTAAAAAAAGCTGCTTTTGAGGCAGTTACTTATGGTCAAAAGGTAGCTAATTTGACTGGTACAGATGTTGTTGCATTAACTATCGGAACGGTAGCGAATGCAGAAATTCTAGGTCAATATGGTGCAAAAAAGGTCTTGAATGTAGCGTATGATGGTGGTTTTGATAGCCAAGTTTATACAAAAATCATTTCTCAGGTAGCTGATAAAGCAGGTGCAACGACAGTAGTTGTTAATCATTCTGCAAATGGAAAATCAATTTTAGGTCGCCTTTCTGTTCGTTTGAAAGCGGGTTCTGTATCAGGTGTCAATAGCTTGCCAGTATTAGAAGGTGGAAAATTGAGAGTCAAAAAAGTAGTATTTTCAAGCAAAGCAACGGCTACTTTTGAAGTAAAAACTCCTAAAGCAGTACTTTCTTTAATGGGTAACTCTATTCCTCCTGAAGTTACAGGAAGTGATGTTGCTGTTGAAAATATAGCTGTTGAAATTCCTAAAAGCCGCATCAAAATAATTAAGGTTGATAGAGCAAAAGGTGTTGTTCCGTTGCCAGAAGCGGAGTTAGTTGTTTCGGCTGGTCGTGGTATGAAAGGCCCTGAAAATTGGGGAATCATAGAAGAATTGGCTGACATTTTGGGTGCAACAACAGCTTGTTCTCGTCCTGTAGCTGATATTGGCTGGAGACCTCATCACGAACACGTTGGACAGACAGGTGTGGCAATTCGACCTAATTTATACATCGCAGCAGGTATTTCTGGCGCAATTCAACACTTAGCTGGTGTAAACAGCAGTAAAGTAATTGTTGTTATTAATAAAGATCCTGAAGCTCCTTTCTTTAAAGCTGCTGACTATGGTGTTGTTGGTGATTTGTTTGATGTCGTTCCTAGATTAAACGAAGCATTGAAAAAATATAAAGGAAACTAGTTTTGAATGTTGAATGTTTCCATTTTTCGTAAAAAAGCATCAAACGAATTAATTTCGTTTGATGCTTTTTTATAATTTTTTCTTTTAGGAAAAATACGTTATCGTAGTAGTTATTTCTGTAATTAAAATCTACTCCTCTCCCATTTCATCATCTAATCCGTCCATTGATTCTTCGCTTGCCTTCAAAGCAGCTTGTTCGGCTTCTTCTTTGCTCTCTGTCAAAACGTCAACTGCAACTTCAACTACTTTTTGTTGGATTTTTGCTTTATCAGCATGACCATCAACCTCAACAGCTAACTGATGTCCTTTTATCGGATCATATTTATAAAACATAGCAACTTCCTCTATAAAAAGTATGTCTTTGTATTTATTCAATGCAAAATCATCTCCTGGTTCTACAACTATCCCTAATTCGAATTCTTTAGTCTTACGATTTATAACTACGTCTGTTATGCGTGTTTGCTCTGGAATAATATTCCTAATCGCTGGGTCTTTTATATTAAGTTTGTCTGCAACCAACTCTCTTGTAATTGCAAATCCTTCTTCATCTCTATATTCAATTAAAAAAGGAAATTCTGCATTAGGTTTTATTTCTACATGGTTATCGCCGAATAAGCGTAACTTTGCACCGAATTTAAAATCTGACATTTTATTTTTCTTTTACGTCTGTAAGCGACTGATTAAGTATCCTTTGAAGTTAAATAACCCTCTTCTATTCTCCAAAAAAAGCCTTATTTATTCCACTTCTTTTTCCGAACTAGTTTTAATTATTTCTTCATTAGTCTTTGTATTCATGGCTATTAATAATCCTTCCAAACGCCCAATTTGGCTTTCTAGAGAGTCTATCTTTTTTTCTAAATTACTATTATTATCCATTGTCATTTCATCTACAAAAATGGCATTTGCAATAGACATTCCAAATACACCACCCAACAATACAACCATGGCAAAATAGAATTTAGCTAAGTTGATTTGAAAATTAGATAAGTCTGTTTGCGCGCTAATCGCCTGAGGTATTTCGTTCCAGCCTTCTAGTGTAAACATCTGAAAGATAGTAAAAGAAGACAAAATCGGGTCGCCAAAATACATAGGCAAGCTGTTTCTGAAAAGGTAAGTCGTCAAAACCGCAAAGACAAAATTCATAAACAACAGCATCACAAATACAAAGATAGACGCTTTGAATGCTCTCGCTAAACCGACTAATATATGTTGCAGGTTGGGAACGAATTGAAAAAATCGGATTAACCTCATTAGACGGAATAGCCTAAAAAGTGTAATAATATGAATACTATCTGCAATAGGTATAAAACGTGCTAAAAGCAATGGAAGTGTACAGACAACTATCAGAAAATCAAATCGATTCCAATTAATACTCCAATAGTCTTTAAAACCAAGTCTTCGGATTTTAACTATTGCTTCAATCAAGAAGTATAATACAAATATATTATCAAGATTAATTAAGGTAAAATGCTCTTCTAGAGAAGGAAAAGCCATCAAAAAAATAACTACGGCATTCATTATAATGACCGTTAGTATTACTTTTTCATTAATAATAAAATCTCCTAAAAGTGTTCGTCTTTTTATTTTTGTTGTATTTGTTTCTGGCTTCACAGGTTCTTCGTTTCTATTTTCACAAATATAACTTAAACCAATTAAAAGTAAACTTTTATTTTGAGGATTATTTGTAAAATAAAAAAATTACAAAATACCAACGGCTGACATATCTTCTGCTCCAATAATATTAAAATTAGTCAATTGATTCTTCATTTTATCAAATTTTTTTCCCATTTACATAAAAAGTATCATTGCAAAAAATTGATAAAATAAACAATCAAACAGCTCTTAGGCATTCAAAAACACTCATCAAATACATATTCAATAAGGAAAAGAAGCATTTTTTTACAAAAAATTTCTTTATAAAAAACATAAAACTTACCTTTAGATGTCTTATTTTAAGGCATCTATTATAAAATACGATTATGTTTTTTAGGATATAGTGTATAAGTATTCGCTATGTTTAATTTATCAATACAAATATGTTCTTTTTAAGAGAGACCAGCAGCCACATTAATATTTTATTATCATAAATAAAAACAAACAAAACACCCATAACAACCTAACTATCAACACAAAAAGACTCTAATTTATCGCTTTTTTATATCATAAATTCCATTTAGACCAAGTTACATGAAACTTTTTGACTTACTCGAAACTTTAAATAAATCAGAATTAAAAAGCTTTGGAAAATATATAAAAGCTATCATCAAAGATGAAAAAGCTTATCTCTTATATCAAGAGGTAAGAAAATTATACCCTAACTTCAAAGCTCCCAAAGAATTCAAAGAAAAGTTATATAAAAAAATATATGGGCATGACAATAAATATAATAGCCGAAAAATAAACTACCTGATTTCCGATGTGACTCAAGCATTAGAGGATTATTTCATTATTCTACAAACTAGACGAAATCCTATAAGTAGAAAATTTCTATTAATGGAATATTATAAAGAAGCCCAAAATTCCAAATATTTTCATAAGATAGCAGATGAAGTATTAAGTGACGTAGGGAATGATAGCATAAAAGGAGGAAAGCATTATTTAGAAAAAATGCTAGATCTGAGTAAACCAAACAATTTATTAGCATTAGCCCCGTTTGCTTACTCAAAAGAAGTGGTGGATGA
>CAKZLT010000115.1 GCA_937127195.1 uncultured Saprospiraceae bacterium | reverse complement strand
GGCTTTATCCATCCACTGATTCCAAGGTAGTTTCATTTTTTTTTATTAAAAATTAATAATTAAACTATTTCTTTGAATTCTATAAGCGTTTTTTGTAGTAAAATTTAGACTTTTAGTTTTCTTCCTTTACAATTATTCTGTAATCTAGCTTATTCCATTTTTCAAATAAACTATGAAGACAAATCAAACTTCCATATTCATCCATATTGTTGTCTCTTCCAGAACTTGCTATCCAACTTTCGTAAAAATCATCAAATTGTTCCTTATTAAATTCTGGAAATTTATAATTAGATAAATCCCAATATTTAGAAAAATCAGAATTATCAAGCTCTTTCCCATCAATGCCTTCAATCCCCATTAGTTGTAATAATAAACTAAGTTCTTCCTCATTTTCTAATGCAACGGACTGAAAATCTGAGTATAAATCAACAAACTTATCTACACTTTTGAGACTATCTAATTCAAATATACCGCTTGCTACAAAACTGAAATGTATCATTTTATTTCTTTAAAAGACTTCCCCAATCACAGGCAACATCAACTCCTTTCCTTTCGCTTCAAAAGCAGTTTTCGCTACTTCATGGTCAACTTTCACATAACCAAAAGTATCAAAATGACAACCAATAATCTTATTACATTCTATAAAATCACTAGCTATAATCGCGTCTTCATAGCCCATCGTGAAGTTATCACCAATCGACAAAATCGCCAAATCTAGCTTCGGGCAAGTCATCGGAATCAATTTCATATCCCAAGTCAATGCGGTATCTCCAGCAAAATAAAACGCATTTTCATCATTACTAATTACAAATCCAACAGGATTTGCGGCATAAGTACCATCTGGCAAAACGCTCGAATGAACCGCGCTCACCATTTTGACAGTCCCAAAGTCAAATTTCCACTTTCCGCCCGTATTCATCGGATGCCCTTTCAAGCCTTTTTTGCCATACCAAGTGACGATTTCGAAGGTCGCAATAATCGTCGCGCCTGTTCGCTTTGCAATCGTTTCTGCATCTGCTACATGGTCTTCGTGTCCATGAGAAAGCAAAATATAATCCGCTTCGATACTATTAATGTCAATATCTTTAGCTAATTCATTAGGAGAAATAAATGGATCAAATAATAATTTTTTGCCACCAAATTCAATTAAAAAGCAAGAGTGTCCAAAATATGTTAGTTTCATCTTATATTCGTTTTTTATAAAAAAGAAAGATACTGTTTTTTGAATGAAAGGAAAAACATTAATACAACTGTATTGTTCTGATTATGATTTTGTAAAATAGAACTAATCAGAAGCAGTCGTGGTTGTCTGTTCTAAAAATAAAAAGGAAATTAATTCAGATGATAACAATTGTAGTTGGTACGAATAGAAAAGGAAATGAGTCTCAAAAATTTGCTCAGTTGTTTTTAGAAATGATTGAAAGGGCTAATGAAGAAGCTCAAATTCTCAAAATGGAGGATGTTCCGCCTTCTATTATCAACGATGTCATGTATTCTTCGGTGAGGCAAGACTCTAAAGTCGCCGCACTTCAAGATAAATATATTACAAATGCCAATAAATTCATTTTTGTTGTTCCTGAATATAATGGTAGTATTACTGGAATTTTGAAGTTATTCATTGACGCTATTTCTATCCGAAACTATAAAGAAAATTTCAATCAAAAAACTTCTGCGCTTGTTGGTGTAGCCACAGGACGAGCAGGAAACTTGCGCGGAATGGATCATTTATGCAGTATTTTGATGCACATGGGCAGTTGTATTTTACCCAATACTCTACCTATTTCTAATATAAAATCACTTCAAGATGATGAAGGAAATATTAATGATTCGGATACAATCAAAATTATGAATCAGCTTGTAGAAAGTTTAATTGAAGCATAGTGAAGAAAAATAAATAAGTTGTATAATGGTGCAACTTATTTATTTTTCTTCACTAATTAGGTTTTAATCTTTGCCTCGTTCTCTATTCAACTTTATTCAAAAAATTATCCGACACGAGGTCGATTTTATTATTTAATCTTCATCTTTTATCAAAGAAAACAGCTTTAAAAGCATTTTTATATGAAAAAAATAACAGACAAATTAAAGGAATTAAGTAATAATCCGATGATAAAAGATAGCCTTGACCAAATCAAAAAGACAATGGATGATGGTGTAAAAGCTGCAAAAACGCAATGGGAAGGCATTAATGAGGATACTCAAGAAAAATATACGAATGCGATTAATCAGGCATTTGATATGATTCCGATGCTGAAAGCGATTGGCTACGAAACCGAACAATTCTTAGTTCACATCACGTTGCCGCCTTCTGTCGAAATTCATTTTAGTTCCTTTCAAATTATAGAAAAAGAACATTTGGCTACGCTCAAAGAGGAATTTAAAGATAACATCATGTTTGTCAGAACGCTTGACGCACTCAATAGAGCAGCACTTATTCAAAAGAAATTTGAAACGGGAAATATGGCCGCGAAAGGTATTCATGTTCAAGTTGGTATTCCGCCACGAGTGACTTTGGTTTATGAACCGAAATAATTATTTTGAACCGCAGAATTTCGATTGTAGAAGTGTTATCGCTGTTTTTTGCTTTTAATGGCGATTAACAGCGGTCGCTACTTCTACAATCGAAATTCTACGGTTTGTCTGTTCTACGGTTCAAAATTCTACTTCTTATCCTCTGGACTAAGCTTAAACATAATCGGCATTGTCATTTTTACCTTTACTTTTTTGCCTTCTTTCTCTCCAGCGTTCCAAAGCGTTTTGTTTGTGACCATTGTCTTGACAGCATTCAAAGCTGCTGTACCACAACCATTTTCTAAGTCTTTTTTGATTTTCACTGCTTCGACCTGACCTTCTGTATTAACCACAAATTCAATAAATGCTTTTCCTTCTGTACCTGCTTTTTTGGCAGCTTTAGGATACTCCAAGTTATTGACTATTATGTTAATAATCTCTTTGTAAGTACACTTCAAAGCTGCGTCTTGATTGTCATTCATACAACTTTTGAGGGTTGGCATTTTATCCACTTTTTCATAAATTGGGTCGCCATCTTTCATTGTAAATGAAGACATAACCAGAACTGTAACTGCCAAAACTGCCATTGAATACCATTTCATTTTTTTCATCTTTTTTAAGTTTTAAATTCTAAAGTTTAACAATTTTTTTATATTAGTTTTCATCTTTTTTCAATCTTAATCTAAGTGGAACAGTAAATTGAACATTTACTTTTTTGTCTCCTTGAACACCTGCTTTCCATTTTACATTTTCGTCGGTTGCCATTTTCTGAATAACATCCAAAGCAACTTGACCACAACCTCCGCCAATGTCTTTCAATAATTTTATCTTATCTATTTGACCATCTTTATTGACCACAAAACTGACCAAAATTAGTCCTTCTATTCCATTATCTTTAGCGACTTTTGGATATTTAAAAGAGTTGTAGATGTACTTCATTAAAGCAGATTGAGTACATCTTTTTTGTTCTTTCTTTGGTTCATTAGAGCAATCCATCAGGATGGGCATTTGATCAACTTTCGTATAGACAGTGGTATCTTCGACGAGTCCATTTAATGGCATTTCTTTTAATGTATTGTTTGATTCTGGCGTTAGTGTTTCCGCATATTTATAAGCCGAAAACGTGATTAAAAGCAATAAAAGCAAGGGCGCAATAAACAAATATTTAACGCGTGCGGTCTTCGAAGATGGCTTTTGTGTCATCATTTTTATACGATTTTTTAGTTGTGATTGACTAAACTTATGAACCAAAGCCAGTTCCACATTCGGAAATGCCTGTTGTAATAATAATTGTCCGTAATGCTTCACAGATACATTTTTCAAAACCACTTTGTCCGCAGCGTATTCATGAACTTCTTGGAGCGCATTTCTAAAAAATAACAATAATGGATTGAACCAGAATAGAATAGAAATCCATTCAACTACAATAATATCTAAGCTGTGTCGCGCTTGAATATGAACTAACTCATGTTCGATAATTTGCTGTTCTTCTTCCTGTGAAAGGGACGAATTTACGGGTAAAAACAACCACTTACCAAATGAAAAAGGCGGAATGCTTTCGGTTGTTTTAATGATAGAATAACCGCTTTGAATTGATTCTGAGCCGTTATTTTTTATTTTTATAATATTAAAAATACCTGTAAAAAAGCGGCTAGCAAAGAAGCACAAACCCAAAATATAAATACTCAAAATGATATTTCTCCAAGTCCAAAAAGTTGTATTCTGAATGACTTGTTCGCTTTCTGCACCAATAGTCAATTCGCCCAGCGTAAACACATAAGTTGGCAATGTAGCCACATTTGCTTCAAATATGCCTTTGAAAATGGGAAGTGCCAACGGAACAATCAAACCCGAAGTCAGAGCGAAAAGCAAGTACCAGCGATTGGTATTAAAGAAAGTTTCTTTTCTTAAAAAAAAGTGATAAAACCCAAAAAACACCAACCATGAAAGGCTAATTTGAACGATATAAAATAAAATATCCATTTTTTTAATGTTTAATGTTTAATGCGGAATGCTAAATAGCTACCGCTGTTTCTTAATGTATAGCTATGAATGCGGAATGATTAATGTTGAATGCTTCGCTATTCGTGTAATCATAATAGCGGAGCATTCAACATTCCGCATCAAACATTCATCATTAATTTACTCATCATTCAAATCCTTCAGCATTTCAGCCAAATCGCTCATATCCAAATCTTTTTCTTTTACCAAAAAAGAAACTAGTCGCTTGACAGAACCTCCAAAATAACGTTCTGTTACACTATCTAAAGTATATTTTCGGTAATCATCTTTGGCAATGATTGGCGAATAAACGTGCGTGCGACCATAAGCCTTATGAGTTACAAATCCTTTTCGAGCCAATATTCTGACGACAGAAGAAACCGTACTATGTGGCGGTTTTGGGTCTCCGATTCGTTCTAATATTTCTGTAACCATACAAGATTCCATTTCCCATATAATCTGCATGACTTGTTCTTCCGCTTTTGTTAATTTCTGCATAATTGACTTTTGTTGTGTAATACAAATATACAACGTTTTTTTTAAATACATAACGTATAAATACGTTTTTAAAATAAAAATACAATTTAATTGATGTAAAGTGTTGATAATTAGTGTTTTGAGTGTTTTTATTGGGGATGATTATTTAATGTTAATTAGAAATAGAATGAAAAAAGTAAGGTTATTAACCTTATCTCTAATTCTTTTGGTGACTTTTCTCATCAGTTATGATCTCGAAGATTCCAATATTGAGAATTTAGTAGAAGTCATTACTACGCTGATATATAGGCTACCGCCTGTTGGTAGTGGAGATTCTAGTGTTGTATTTTCTTTTCAAGATTTAGATGGAGAAGAGGGAAACGCATCCATAGTTGTAGAAGGTGTTTTACGCAATAATTTTGGGAAAATTGGGTAAGTTTTTTTACATAAAAAGTCATTTAGCAAATTAAAGCCTTGCGTAACATCAGTGAATAAGAATTATTCTGATTATAACGAATTGCAGTGACGCACCTAAAGGCGCTTATACTCTTTTAATCACAAAATTGCTACAAACAGTG
>CAKZLT010000114.1 GCA_937127195.1 uncultured Saprospiraceae bacterium | reverse complement strand
GTTGTATATTTTCTATGATTTACATCATAGTCTAAATAATGCTGTCCCTTTGGGACTTTATTTGTTTTTTATAAAAAAAGCAAGTTGCTATTAAGCGCAGCGTCTCTGAAATTCCAGGTTTACCACGTCTAAGACGTGAACAATTATCAATAAGCACATAATACTACACGTCTAAGACGTGACAAAATGTATAATTTCAGAGACGCTGCACTTAACTCTGAAACTAGCAAACTATTACTTTTTTGTAAAAAAACTTTAAATACGTGGCTACGCTGTCAGCCGTTTTTTACAAATAACGCTCTTTCAAAATACCTAAATGATGTAATTCGTGTCCCACAATAATATAAGCTAATGCTCTTGTAGATACAGGCAAACCACTTGCAGTTCCCAATTCTTGCATCATTTCATCTGTAAAACTCTGAAAAAGTGCAATCGTACTTTGGCGAACTAACTTCAACTCTTCGACCATTTCAGCTATGGTTCGAGCATCCGCGTTGGAAGTAGCCACATAGTCATCCTGTTCAAATCCAGGAATTGGCGTTTTATCACCTCGACCAATCGCCAAAGCTCTAAATACCATTATTCGTTCGGTATCAATTATATGTCCCAAAACTTCTTTGATAGACCATTTTCCTTCTGCGTAGCGATAAGCTCCTTTCTCTTCCGAAATTCTTGCAAAGGTAGTCAAAGTATTTTCAATTTGAATGCTTAATAATTCGATTAACTTCCCTTCAGGCACTTTTCCAATATAAGTATGATAGTACGGTGCATACTCGTTGGCATTTGGTCGATGATTCATTTGATTTTAATTTATTATTTGATATTTGAATGCTAAACAGACAAACGTTGACTGTTATGGTTCTTTTTATAAAAAAATGACAAGATTCTCTTCACTAACGACTTAGCCGTTACAACAAAGCATTCAGACACAAATCACAAATGCACCTTGCCTTTGTCATGAAAAACACGTCTTTAGCCATTAATCTTTAGTCTTCATCTATTTAATTATGCATTTTGTCGGTATTCAAAACAATAGTTGCAACGGTAGCTATTCGTTATTGTCTGTTAGAATTGTGCATTTGAAAATAACAACAAATTTTATTCAAAACAGTTGGTCATCTTCAAAAAAAGCTAATTCGTAGAATATGAAAACCCTATTGTAACATACTGGCTTTTGAAGTCGTCTGATGATTAAAAACTAAAATACTATTTTAAAATGAAAAACTATCTACTACTATTTTTAACTACTATTTTTCTTGCTTCAACTACTTATGGACAAGGAAGAGTCAGCGGCACAATCAATGATTCCAATGGAAAATCAATTGATTATGCTAATGTTTTATTACTTAATGCCAAAGATTCAACGTTAGCCAAAGGCTCAATTACGGACTCAACAGGGCAATATTTATTTGAGAATATTGCTAATGGAGATTATTTAATCAATGCTTCAATGATTGGTTATGCGGCGGTTTATTCTATTCCATTTACATTAAACCCAACACGTTCTTCTTTTGAAGTGCCTTCGTTGACTTTATCGGAAGCGAGCGTTGATATGGGACAAGTAACGGTGACGGCAGAGAAGCCTTTTATAGAAATGAGAGCCGACAAGTTGGTTGTAAATGTTGGTAGTAGCGCGGTTTTGGCTGGAAATACAGCATTGGAAGTTTTACGAAAATCACCTGGGGTAACCGTTGATAATAATGATAATATTACGCTAAAAGGTCGTCAAGGCGTAATGGTTCAGATGAATGGCAAACAAACTTATCTTTCGACGGAAGAGGTCGCAAGAATGTTGGAAAGTATGCCCGCTTCAAGTATTGAAAGTATTGAAATCATCAATAATCCATCTGCCAAATATGATGCAGCAGGTAATGCAGGTATTATTAATATCGTTTTAAAAAAGGATAAAAACTTAGGTTTTAATGGAAATATCCGAGTTGGTGGCGGTCTAGGTTTATATAATGGAGATTTTGGCCCATTTCACAAAGCAAATGGAAATATTCGTTTTAATTATCGCCAAAAAAAATACAATGTATTTGGTAGCTATAATTATTGGACAAGTAAGGGTTTTAATATTAATAAAATTACCAGAGATATTCCTTTTAATAACGAAATCAGTACTTTTTCGCAAGAAAGTATGCGCTATAATCAAGGAAATAGCCAACAATATCAACTGGGAACAGACTATTTTATTACGGATAAAACGACGGTTGGCGTATTAGTAAACGGGCGTTTTGGAACTTGGAATAATAGAGTTGATACGGCAAGAAGTATCACACGCATCACAGGATACAATCCAAATAGTTTTTCTAATATCATTTCGGGGACTGAAAGCCAAAATAATTGGTTGAGTTATACGCTGAACGCTAATATGAAACATGAATTTGAAAAGGGGAAAACTTTATCGTTTGATATGGATTATTCTAACTTTGCAAATGATAGCGAAGCAGATTACATTAATTCATTTTTGGATAGTGAAATGGTGTTAGTTGATGAAAATCCTTTGCAGAGTACGAATCGTTCTGATGTTATTATTCAAGCGGCTAAAATTGATTATACGCATTCAATCAGTGATAAATTTAATATAGAAACTGGGGCGAAAGCGAGTTTAGTCAAGACGGATAATGAGGTTACTTTTTATAAAAAAGATAATGAAAATTGGGTTGTAGATAGCACACAGACCAATAATTTCATTTATCAAGAAGATATTTATGCTGCGTATCTAAATTTCAATGCAACAATAGGAAAGTTTAGTATTCAAGGTGGTTTGCGTGGAGAATACACCAACTCTTTGGGCGAGTCGGTGACTTTGGATACATCTGTGGCGAGAGGATATATGAATTGGTTTCCGAGTATTAGCGTCTCACACGAATTGGCCAAAAATCATAGCTTGAGCTATTCTTATAGTCGCCGAATTGATAGACCAACTTACCAAGATTTGAATCCGTTTGTATTTTTCTTAGACCAATATACCTTTGAGCGCGGAA
>CAKZLT010000113.1 GCA_937127195.1 uncultured Saprospiraceae bacterium | reverse complement strand
TGAAGCGCTTTATGCATCTGGTCAAGGGGCTGTACAAGCTAGGCGGTGTGATGCGCACCAAGTACAACCAATATGATTCTGTTGTCAGACCGATGAAACGGCACCTTGAGGAAAAAGGGGTACAGTTTGAGATGGGCACAGAAGTTGTAGATATTGATTTTAATCTATCTGCGGATAAAAAAACGGCTACCGTGCTACACCTGAAAGATAAATCTGAAATTGTATTGGGTGAGCATGATCATGTGCTTTTCACCAATGGCTCGATCACCGAAAGTACTGATAATGGAAGCTGGGATACGCCCGCAAAACTAAAAGGCATAGAGGATTCTGGCTCTTGGCAGTTATGGCAGAAAATCGCTAAAAAGGATGCCGATTTTGGTAATCCTGCTCCGTTTTGTGACAATGTCGATTTACAAAAATGGTACTCGTTTACTGCAACCATGAAAGACAGCACCTTCCATGATTATATGGAAAATTTCTCTGGTAATGTGGATGGCACTGGCGGCTTCGTCACCCTGACTGATTCAAACTGGCTGATGTCAATTGTGATTGCACGGCAGCCCCATTTTCCTAACCAAGCATCCGATGTAAAGATTTTTTGGGGCTATGGCCTGTACCCTGATCGCAAGGGTAACTACATTGATAAAACAATGGCGGAATGCAGTGGTGCGGAAATGCTGGAAGAGCTCTACTACCATTTAAAAATACAAAAGAAGAAAAAGCCTTGATTCTTCTAGCAAATAGCCCAAAAATTTTTGGTTTTGATTTGCCGAATATGTCTAAAGAAGAATACTATTTTTTTACAAATTCAAAAAACGAGACTCAACCAATTGAGATTAATGAGAATCGCCTAAAATTAGGTGCTTTTAATAAGTATGATAAAATTATCGCCTTTTTGGATGAATATGATAAAAAGGCTGTTGATGAATTTAAAAAAGTTGCTAAAAGAAAAAACACCGTTTTAGTTTACTTCGGAGATCCTACTCATTTGAAATACTTGGATGATTTCAAAACCATATTGTATATACCAAAAGGCGGTGATATGAGTCCTCAATTAATAGCGGAAGTGCTTTCGGGAGGAAACTTAGCTTTGGGGCAATTGCCTATTAATATTTCTAAAAAATATTACTTTGGAAAAAATAAGCCTTTAACAAAAAAGATAAGATTAAGAAAAGCTTTGTTTTCGGAAGAAGTTGGAGCATCTAGTGAAATTCTAAGTGAAATATCAGAAATTGCCAGAGAAGGGATTCGTAAAAAAGCAATGCCTAGCTGTCAAATTATGGTTGTCAAGAACGGTGCAATCATCTATGATGAAGCATTTGGTTATCATACTTATCGTAGAAAAACGCTTATCAAACCTAGCCATTTATACGATTTGGCTTCTATTACAAAAGTTGCTGCGACGACGATGGCAATGATGAAATTGTATCAACAAGGTAAATATTCTTTGTCAGATTCACTTTATCAAATCATTGGAATGGATACAACTTCTAATCTGAATTATATTACCATTAGAGATTTATTAATTCATCAATCTGGCTTACAACCGAATATGCCAATTAACCGCTTTTTGAGAAAAAAGGATGAAAAAATGTTTTCTAAAAATGCCACAGATAGCGCAACAACCAAGATAGCAGATAACTTTTATTTGTATGATAACTGGCTAGATACGCTCTGGAATACTATCAAAACGCTTGAATTGACTCCAAATCCAAGTTATAGATACAGTGACATTAATGCGAACTTATTGCAAAAAATCGTCGAAACCATCACCGAAAAGCCACTTGATGAATATGTTCAAGAAATGCTTTATGAGCCTTTGGGGATGAATAGGATACTTTTTAACCCGCTTTCTACTTTTAAAAAAGAAGAAATTGTACCAACAGAAAAAGACAATAGTTGGCGAAAACAACTGGTTCATGGCTACGTTCATGATGAGTCTGCGGCGCTACAAGGCGGTGTAGCAGGCAATGCGGGATTGTTTTCAACGGCTATGGATTTGGCGATTTTATCTCAAATGCTTTTGGATGGTGAATATCTAGGGAAATCTATTTTGCAAAAAGAAACAATAGATATTTTTCGAGCATCAACCTATGGAAATTATCGTGGTCTCGGGTTCAACAAACAACGGGTATCGGGTACAGCAGGTTGTGCAGCAGTTGCGCCACTTTCGACTTTCGGGCATACGGGATTTACAGGAAATGCTTTTTGGATTGATCCTGAAAATGATTTGATTTATATCTTTTTATCTAATCGGGTTTATCCGCGTCGAAATGGTCGATTGAGTCAAATGAAAATTCGGGAACGTATTCATGAGGTCATTTATAGAAGTTTGGAATTAAAGAACTAGTAGTTCAACTATCAATTACTTATGACTCACGTTACACAAGAACTTTGTAATAATAACCTTTTAGAAGTAGCATGGAAACCTGCCACTGCTGTCAGGCTGGCGCGGATTTAACTGGCTATTTCATTCAAAT
>CAKZLT010000112.1 GCA_937127195.1 uncultured Saprospiraceae bacterium | reverse complement strand
TCCAAGCATCTACAATACCAGTCATAATAGCAAAAGTGATGACCCAATATCCTAAATGTAATAAATTATTCAGTGCTTTTTTTCTTTCAAACATACCTATAATTACGATAATCGGCATAGCAACCATAAAGGCAGTGATTCCACCATGTAATGCTCCATGACCAAAAGTCATGTGACTTTCGCTACCACTACTAACTAGGTGAGCGCCGTCAATATGTATTTTTAGAAAAACACTTACAATTAATGCCAAGACGAAAGCACCACCAAAAATAATTGCCATATTTCCGCCTTTCAAATCGTCGTCTGTTAAATTCGCAGATGCCATCCATTTTGTACCCAATACTTTTGGGTGATAATAAATAGCTCCAATTACTAATGACGATGCTGCTGCTACAATGTGTGCTAGCCAGTTGAATTCCATAATTACTTTGTTTTAGTTGTTTTGACCATTCTATTCTTTAACAAATTCCATAAGGAAATTAAAGAATATTCAGTTACTTTCTTTTGATAATCAGATTAATAGCATTTTTAACACTATTTACTATTAAGTTTATCTAAGATAGTTTTTTTATTAAAACCATAAAAATTTAACACTTTTTTTTAACAAAAACACATAAGAAAAAAAGAGATGAGTATCCTTTTTTTATAGAAAAGAGGTTTATAAAAAATAAAATAATGACAAAAGTCTTTCTTGTTATATTTCAAATTAGTTATTATAACTAGTAATTTTGACAGCTTTCTTTCGTTAAGAAAGATTTAATTATTAAAAAATATTTTTTTTATTTTTAATAATGTAAACAAAATGAGTATTATTGTCGCTATCAGTATCTTATACAGTTTAAAACATTAAATATGAAGTTACGAACTAGAATTATTGGACTTATTATATGTTCCTTATTCATCATCACAACAACTTACGCACAAGATGATTTGATGGAAGATGCCAATATGCTTTATGGCATGCAGGCATTTGACGAAGCTATAGAAACTTACAAAAAAGCTCTAAAAGCAAAGCCTGGAAATGTATCGGCTTTCACCAATATTGCAGATGCTTACCGCCGAACAAACAGGATGAAAGAGGCTGCCGAATGGTATGGCAAGGCAATCAATACAGGAAGCGCGCAAACGGAAGTTTCTTTTCAATATGGATTGGTACTCAAGGCGCAAGGAAGATATGCAGAAGCAAAACAATGGTTTGATTCTTATAGTAATATTGACCAATCAAAAGGAAAACACTTTTTGGAAAGTTGCGATTTTGCTATCAAACAAACTCAAGGAACGGCTTCTTTTAAGTCTTTTAAAGAATTAATCAATTCTTCTAGTGCTGATTTTGGACCTACTTTCTATGGTAAAAAAATAGTTTATTCATCGGCTAGAAAAGATATTAAAAATAGAGCTTTGGCAGGAAATGCTAATTATGCAAATGAGCCAATTAGTCAACTTTTGATAGCTAATACAAGTAGAAAAGGGGCATTAAGTAAACCTAAACTACTATTAGATGGTATTCAAGCTAGAACGGATGTTGGTCCTTTGGCTTTTACAAGTGACCGAAATACCGTTCTTTTTACAGAAAACAACTTTCAGGATGGTATTCGATGGATTAGTCATAATGGATTAAACCTTAGTTTGCATTCAGCTCGTGTTGGTTCAAATGGAAGTTGGTCAGAAGTGGCTTCTTTACCTTTCAATAGTGGCGGTTACTCTGTTGCTTTTCCTAGCTTAAGTGCAGATGGAAACACACTTTATTTTTCTTCTGACCGTCCTGATGGTTTTGGAGGGTTTGATATTTATGTGTCTTATAAGCGTGCTGGAAAATGGTCTGAGCCAGAAAATTTAGGCTCAGGAGTCAATACACAAGGTGATGAAATTACACCTTTTATATTAGGTTCGGTGCTTTATTTCTCTTCTAACTGGCATTGGGGATTGGGAGGATATGATATTTTTAGTACCAAAAAAGTAGGAAGTTCTTGGGGTTCAATCAGTCATTTAGGAAAAGATATTAATTCAACTAGAGATGATTTTGGTTTTATTTTTAATCCAAAAGAAAAGGTTGGATATTTCTCATCTAACCGATTGGGAGGAAAAGGCGATTTAGATATTTACCGAGTTGAGCCGACAAAAACAGCTCCTAAGGTCATCGTAGATGTTCAGAAACCTTCTAAGCCTAGTACACCTATTACGAATCCTGGTGGAAATGATGTGATTGGACAAGGTAAAGACCAAGTAATTTCGTTGAAAGTATTAAGCGGTGACAATAAGTTACCGATTAATAATGCTGTAATTGATTTTGCTGATTGTAAAGCAGATAAATATACTACCAACTTTAATGGAATTTATGAATTCAAAGCTTTAGCAGGACTTAATTGTAATGTAACTGTTTCGAAACAAGGTTATGAAGCCAAAACGATTAATCTTAGAACCAATAATCAAGATTTCCGAACGATTGAGGTGACTTTAGAACCTTTAGAAGCAGGTTTTGCGGGTTATGTTGTTGATGCAACTAATCAACTACCTATTGCAAATGTATATATCAAAGCTGTTGACGTTTCTAATAATCAACAAGTTAATGCCATTAGTAATACCTTAGGTAGATACGTTTTACCAATAAAAAACAACAAAACTTATAACGTTACTCTTTCAAAATCTGGTTACAAAGAAGGCAATATTTCTTTGAATACGATGGATGGTTCTAATAAAAACATATTAGGAAGAGAGTTACTTCAACGTTCCGCAACTTATGTTGACCCGAATGATAATATCACTGTCGTTGATGGTCCAAATGTACTTCCTACCGAAAGAGGTGTCAAGGAAGTTTGGGCAGTTCAGATTGGTGTATTTAGAAATCCAGATATTAATCAATTACAGAAATTGAATGATTTTGGGAATGTATTTCGTGAACCAGCAGGAGCATTTCAAAAATACAAAGTTGGTTCTTTCAAAACTCGTGCAGAGGCAAATAAAATCAAAAAAGCAATTGTTGCTGCAACAGGAATGTATCAAGATGCTATTTTAGTCAAAACTATTGATAAAGATGTTATCAATACGACCTTGGTTGAAGAAGACATTGATCCGAGCAGTATTAGCGTTCCTGGCGGTGCGAGACCTGGCAAAAAAACGACTACCCCTGTCAGACCTTCAACTTCGCAAGGAGCTCCTGGAGTTGTTTATAAGGTTCAATTGGGTGTTTATAGTAAGCCGCAATTTTTTGAAAGAAAAAAATATAGTGATTTGGGAAGTATCCAAACAACAACTAAAGTCGTTAATGGAAAAAAATTAACCGTATTTTTGTTAGGTAACTTCACAACGAAAGCCAGCGCAGAAGCTGCTAAGGCAAAAATTGTACAAAGAGGTTTGCCAAATGCTTTTATTGTTAGTTA
>CAKZLT010000111.1 GCA_937127195.1 uncultured Saprospiraceae bacterium | reverse complement strand
ATCTTTTAAAAGCTCTGGATAGACATCCAAATCAATAGCACTTTTAGGTTCATAATGAATAATTATGTAACCGAGTCTTCTATCATTATTGAGTATTGTTAATTTTGCAATATATGAATAACCAACCTCACTTTTTGAAAAGTATAAATTTGGGCTCAAAGTAGAATCTGCTTCTGATACAATCTCTTCAAATTCGCCAAAAGGTCGCGTTTCGCCTCTAATTTTTTTGCCATTTACATCATAGAAAAACACGTCAAACTCATATTCACGATTCAGGTATTTTTGCTTTTTATTAATATTAGTAATCGCTGCAATAATCGATAATTTGGGAACTAATGGATTCCTCAAATTTCTAATAATATTGGCATCAAATAGTTTATTTTCAATACTAATAAACGCTTCTTCCGTTGCTAAATCTCGCTTTGTGACTAATCTATCCGCAAAAACAATACGTTGCTCTTGCTCTCTTTCTACATTATGATAGACTAATAATCCTGTTATAAAAAAGGAATAAATAAATATAAATCCACCCAACCACTGAAAACTAGCTATATTATCTTTAGTAAACGCTTCAAATAAGGCAATATACCCAAAGCTAAATGCGACCAAATAGAAAAGCCCCCAATTCGTAATTCCTAAAATAGCTCCCAATAAACTCAAACCCAGAATTATTCCACCAAAAGCTATTTTATGCTCCCTTGGAATATTTGCTTTATTGACACTCGGAATAATCTTGTGAGAGAAAAAGAATAATAAAATAACAAGGATAGAAATAGAAACCAAACCAATAAAACTATATTCATTCAGTTCAAAAACATTATCGTAATCAAAGGTCACTCTTGACAGAGAGACCAAACTTTGGACAATTCGATTAATCCAAAGAATAGCTAAAGAAACCATACCATAACTAGCAAATACTAAAAAATACTGCCTGAATATTTGATATTTTGATGGGTCTTTTATGGGTACTTCTCTATAAAAAAAGATAACCACCCAAAGCAAAAGAACAATATTAATAAATAGAGACATTGAGCCTGAAACCACTGGAGAAACCAGTTCTTGAGCTTCAAATAAAGGAATATCACTAAATACAGTATTCTCCGAAACGGATAAAGAAAAGTATCGAACTAAGAAAACAGATAGAACCAAAAATATAAAACCAATAATAGGCGAGCGTTTGCGTGATAACCTAATTGAAACCCGATTCATAAATGCACCTAAGAACAGAAAACCAAAGCCATACATCAATAACAATATAACACGCATGGTATAATCTGTGAATTTTTGAAGTGCTGTTAAATAGAAAATTTCTTCTCCTCGTGGGTTAAAAACCACTTGATCTTTCTGTACATCACTAATAAAAACCTTCTTAGGAATATTCGATTCTAGTGCAAAATGATTGTCAATATGTTCGTTTTTAATATCATATTCATAATATATAGGTATTAAACCACAAAGAATATACTTATGATTATCAATAATAATCGGTTCTTTGACCAACTCAAATCGACTATCATTCAATTTTATAATTTTAAATTGACGCTCTGATGTAGCTCGAATTTCTTCAATGGCAGGAATGACCGTATTCGTTGACCAAAAGAGTAAAGAATCTTTTTCGTAAATGAAAAAAGAATACTTTTCTTGCGTCAAACTTTGAATTTCTTTCCAAGTTTTATCATCATAATCTTTCGCAATGAAGCGTTTGATTTTGTCTTCATCCTCAAAAACCTCTAATACAGAAGCTTCATTTATTTCAAGGTAATTTTGAATTTGTCCTGCATATTTTTCGAGATTAGCGCCCTTACGATCCGTAATGTCTAGCCAATAACTTGAGCCTAAAAGCAGTAATGCGATGCCTAAAAAGATGTATTGCTGAATGGATTTCATAAAAATTCTTTGTCAATAGTTGGCTATGATTTCTAAAAAAACTTAGTCTTCTTACTTTTGCTTGAAGGGCTATTGCTGTAAATATACTTTCTATTTTAGAATTTTTAGTACAAAAATCATGCTGTAACAATAAAATAGTCGAAGAACTTTTTTGAAGCCTGTCTTTCCTGTTCAATAGGTAAAAAATAAAAGAACCACAGCATTTTAAAATTTAGACGAAACTATCACTATTAGTCGCGAACAAAAGGACTAAACAGCTACTTCTAAATTTTAAAATACTACGGTTCTTCCGTTCTAAGTAGTCGTACAAAATTAATGAACTATCTAAGGTGATATAATACCTTGATTATTAAAGGTTATTCACTCATTCTATCATTGTACTTACTGTTCAAAAAATGCTATCGTTCTTCTACTTTAAAAGACACACCATTGACACCCGACAAGTTTTTATCTCGTGTAAATTGCTCAAACCCAAAAGTGTGTGTTCCTAATTCATTGAAGTAAGCATTTTCTTGCAAAACGATTTGCGCCTTACAATTTTCACCTTTACAAATCCCCTTCCATTTACCATCTAACTCCGCCAAATCGACGTTTAATGGCTGTATCAAACTTTTTCCTGATGGATATTTAGTAGATACATTCATATAAATATTCTGATAAATGTACATTTTAGAATGGTCAATCTCTAGGTATATATTATACCTTTTTGAAGTGTCCGTTACACTCATAATGAAATCCAAACTATTCTCATAAGTCCATTGTTCACCTTCAAAGTCCACTTTTTCGTCAATCATATATGATTTTCCACAACCTATACACAGCAATACAACCGAACCAATAATCAAAAAGTAATTTCTCATAAATATCTTTTTCGTTTTCGTTGAAATCAAAACTATAAATAGATTATAATTATTTCATCAAAAATAAAAAATATTGTAATTATTTGGAAGCGAGAGGTTAGACCGCCCTTTGGGCTGTGAGAAGCGAGATGTTATAGCGACTCGTAAAAGTTCACGCTTAATCTCGCTTCTAATTATTATCTCACGTTACGCAAAAGTGCTTTTGTTAGTAGCATCAGTTATTATTTATTCTAGGAAAGTCAGTTACCCAAATTTCCAACGCCTTTTTATCCACACAACTCACATTAATCATATAAAAAGCCTCTTGATTTTGTAAATTTTTCCAACGCCAATCCCATTCGTTTGGCGTTTGTGTTTGCTCACTTTCATACCACCATGCGGTATAAAATTCATCTTCGCCTTTCGTCAGTCTTCCCGTATAAACACGCTTAGCACCAATTTTTTTAAGCTCTACTTCCAAAAAATCATACCCGCTTCCTTGCCAACAAAATCTCGGGTCGTGACTTCCTTCAAAAAATCGAACAGGCGGTTTGATATAAATCAATGTTGAGTCCGTTTCCATTTTTAATACTCCTGTTGGCGTAATCGTTCGTTCAAAACCTTTGATTGCTATATGTTCAATAGTAGCG
>CAKZLT010000110.1 GCA_937127195.1 uncultured Saprospiraceae bacterium | reverse complement strand
ACCATTCGGTAGATTTTTAATAATAAAAAATATGCGTGCAGTAATTACTGGAGCTACCAAAGGAATTGGACGAGCAATCGTTGAAACTTTTGCGAAAGCAGGATATGATTTGGCAATATGTGCTAGAACTCAAGCTGATTTAGATACACTTCAAACAGAGTTAAAAACGACTTATCCTAATATCAATTTGATTATGGAAGCTGTTGACATGAGCAAAAAAGAAGCAGTGAAAGGTTTTGCTGCTACTATCGTGAGTCAATGGAAACAGGTCGATATTTTGATTAATAATGCGGGTGTTTTCAAGCCTGGGGCAGTATCAGAAGAAGAAGAAGGTACACTTGAGTTTCAGATTGAAACCAACTTATATAGTGCCTATTATATGACTAGAGGGCTTTTACCTGCGATGTTGCCGCACGAATCTGGACATATCTTTAATATGTGTTCGATTGCTAGTTTTATGGCGTATCCGAATGGTGGTTCATATAGTGTTTCTAAATTTGCAATGCTTGGTTTCTCAAAAGCCTTGCGCGAAGAAATGAAAACTAAAGGTATTAAAGTCACTTCAATTATGCCTGGCGCGACTTGGTCAGCTTCATGGGACGGCGCTCCTTTTCCAGAAGATAGGTTGATGAAAGCCGAAGATATTGCGCATTCGGTATTGAGTGTAGCACAAATGAATAAAGGCGCAGTAGTTGAAGAAATGGTTATTCGACCGCAGTTGGGGGATTTGTAAAGGGGCGGCGAACGGTTGACGGCGAACGGCGCACGGTGTTTTAGCTTAATACAACAACAAAAGACTAAAACACCGTGCGCCGTGAGCTGTCAACCATGCGCCGATTTTTAAAAAAAACGAACGTTATGAAAAGCGATGCATTTAAAAAGTATGAAGCCGAAATCCTAGAGACTCAAGAGGTGATACAAAGGAGTCAAGACTTTTATGAGTTTATAGATAAAAGGCGGTCGCTTCGTTTTTTTTCGGATAAACCTATTCCTAAAAAAGTCATTGAAAGTATAGTGATGGCGGCTTCTTCTGCACCTTCTGGCGCACATAAGCAGCCTTGGACTTTTTGTGTGGTGAGCGACCCGAAAGTCAAAGCAAAAATTAGAGAAGCGGCAGAAAAAGAGGAATATATCAGTTATAATGGTCGAATGTCGGAGGAATGGTTAGAGGATTTGAAGCCTTTCGGGACGGATTGGAAAAAACCATTTTTAGAAACCGCACCGTATTTGATTATTATATTTAAAAAGGCGTATGATTTGGATGATAATGGCGAAAAATCCAAAAATTACTATGTCAATGAATCGGTTGGTATTGCGGCTGGTTTTTTGATTTCGGCTATTCATCATGCTGGATTGGTTACGTTGACACATACGCCGAGTCCAATGAATTTTTTGCAAAAACTATTGGAACGCCCAAGTAATGAACGCCCTTATTTATTATTGCCTGTTGGTTATCCAACCGATGATGCAGTTGTTCCTGTGTTGGAAAGAAAACCTTTGGAAGAGGTTTCTGTTTGGTTTGAGTAGATTATTTAGTGATTGGTGACTGGTTGATTGGTCGTTTGTTAATTGCCAATAACACCAAAAATTTGTCGTAAACGACACCGAATAGTAAAAAAAGCCGTTTTTAAAGCAAAAATCTAATTCTAAAACAAAATTTCTTTTTAAATATTCATCTAGAGTACTATATTTAGACTTTCAAATTAGAATAAAAATGTCTGTTTATCAGATGATTTAATACAAATAAGTTTATTATGAAAAAAATTATTACCACGCTTTTTGCTTTTTTGATGACCGTAGGAATGTTTGCACAATCAACTACTCTAGGTCAGTTTGACGGTTCTGAGTTTGACAATATGACTCCAGAAGTGAATGCAAAAGCATTTACAGATTTCTTAAAAACGACTTATAAATTGGATGATACTCAATATCAAGCGATTTATGACATTCGTTTGAAATCTGCAAAACACGTCAAGATGCTAGACGCAGCAGT
>CAKZLT010000109.1 GCA_937127195.1 uncultured Saprospiraceae bacterium | reverse complement strand
ATTTAAGTTGAATTTGATTTGTTTTAAGAAGGACATTGACATTAAAATGCTTCTTTACACTTAGCATATGGACGTTAATTCATAATCTGATTGGGTGGTTATGATTTTTATATATGGAATAAGTATCTATTTATGAAATAGTTTCACATTAAAAGTTCTTCAGGGCACTTATCATATGGACTTTAACTCATAATCTGATTGAGTGGTCCTGATTGTTTTGTTTGTTTGGCGCCTCTGGGCTTCCATACTAAAACAACTATTACAAAAGACACTTAACATGAGTTTAATACAAACATTGAATTATAAAACATTTAAAAACGCTTAAACCCTATGTTTATTTCAGTTAGAGTTAGTTATTTATACTGTTTTTTAGCTACTTGTTGTTATCTTTGCAGCATGTTAGCAAATAAAAATCAAGAAAGAACTTCATTAGCTAAATTGGGAGAGTTTGGCTTAATAAATCATTTAACAGAACATTTTAAAATATATAGCAGTTCAACTCAAAAAGGAATTGGAGACGATGCAGCAGTTATTGATAACGAAGGCTTTCAAACGGTCATTTCTACGGATATGCTAATGGAAGGTATTCACTTCGATTTGGCTTATACACCATTGGAGCATTTGGGCTATAAAGCGGTGGTTGTTAACTTGTCGGATATTTACGCAATGAACGCAATACCTAAGCAAATTACCGTATCAATGGCTTTGTCCAATCGCTTTTCGGTAGAAGCATTAGATGAATTATACAAAGGTATTTATCGCGCTTGTAGTTTCTATAATGTAGATTTGGTCGGTGGTGATACCACTTCTTCACTGAAAGGTTTGGGCTTAAGCATAACAGCGATTGGTCAAGCCAAAAAAGAAAAATTGGTTTACCGAAATGGTGCAAAAGTTGGTGATTTGATTTGTATTACGGGCGATGTTGGAGCAGCTTATTTAGGTTTGCAAATACTCGAACGCGAAAAGCAAATCCATGATGCACACCCAGGTGTTCAGCCTGTACTAGAAGGAATGGATTACTTACTTGGAAGACAATTGAAGCCAGAAGCGCGCCGTGAAATGATACAGTTGTTTGATGAACACAACTTAGTTCCGACTTCTATGATTGATGTTTCGGATGGCTTAGCTTCTGAATTATTTCATATTTGTACGCAATCTGGTGTTGGCGCAATTTTGGAAGAAGATGGCGTTCCTTTGCATCCGCAGACCGAAGAGATGGCACTAAAATTCAAATTAGACCCGATTACTTGCGGATTGAGTGGTGGAGAGGATTACGAATTACTTTTCACAATTGACCCAAAAGATTTGGATAAAGTGAAATATATGCCCGATATTTTTATTGCTGGTGAAATTACAGAAGCATCAGAAGGTGTAAAATTGCATACCAAAGGTGGAAATATTCATGCGATTAAGGCGCAAGGATGGCAGCACTTTCAAAAAGATTAAATAGAAGTAATATTACGTTCATTCAGGGCTACTATTGATGATTTTTTATTTATTATTCATTAGGACAAGCTCTAATGTTAATATATATCACCCCTTTGGAGCTTTATTTTGCTTAGTGGTCAGTCAAGGTTATTCAGTCATTTGTTTTTTATTAATCACTTTTTGAAATTAGGAGCATAAAAAAACGTCTTATTCAATTTAATGAATAAGACGTTTTGATTAAAAGTGATAAAACCGATGCTTAGTGCTCAGCTTCTTCTTCACCTTCTTCAGTTGCAGGAGCTTCTTCACCTTCACCTTCTTCACCTTCTCCTTCAGTTGCAGGAGCTTCTTCTTCAGGAGCTTCATCTTGAGCAGCAGATGTTGTATCCATTACTTCTTCTGTTGGTTCTTCTTCAGTACCAGGAGCTTCAGTGTCAGCAGCGTTACCACCACATGCAGTCATAGCAGATACAAAAAATAATACCATTAACAAGTTCATTAACTTTTTCATAATTCAGGAAGTTTTGTTTTTGATTAAACAATAATGATTAAAATCTTAGTGCAAGATACGTCTTTTTTTGAAAAATCAAATTATTTTTTAAAAAAAGTGCATAATATCAAATTATTTTTTGACAAAAACACATTTAAAGCATACTTTAAGAGAATTTTAACTTAAGTGTTAATTTTACACAATCAAAGTATAACCATTTTTATCATGGTTTTTAGGCCTTTTTTCAAAATAAAAATTAGTTTTTAAGCTTTTTATTAATCTTTCAAAAAAAATCAGAAAAAAATTGTGTCTAAAAAACAGTCTAGTTTTTTCTCCTTACTTTTTAATAGAAGTATCTGTAACAGAGGCAAATATAATAGGTATCATTTAGATTTGGAATGAACTAAACATATTTATTTATTATTCATTTAAATAATAAAATGTATATTTTCATATATATTATTAAATAGTTCCATTTTTTAACTTTTCTAGTATGAAATTTGATAACTCATTAGTTAACAACAAATAAGCACTACAAACGAAAAATAAAAATGAAATTATTAAACGCACTACCAATTATTCTTATTTGTATTTTGATAAGTAAGAGTTCATCTGCCGATGAAGTTATCAAAATTAAAAGTACACTTGCAGGAGGTATTTCTGGAATTGAAAATAGTATTCAACCCAATATCGAATTTGAATCTTCTTATGCTATTTTTAAGCATTTAAAGGTAACAAAAGCTGATATTGGAAAGGAATTTACGATTTCATCCAATCAAGATGACCCTAATTTTAAGAAATTTTCGGAACGATTAACCGATGGTGATGACGAAGTAATGAAGGTTGGACACGTTATCGGATATGTCAAAGGGAACTTAGGAAATTACGAAACAACGTGGTTTGATAAGAAAGATTTGTATCAAAAATACGTCTCTAAAATTACGATTCAATACAGTTCAATTGAATTTGGAGAGCCTTATTTTAAAGAGAATGACTATTGGACTGATTTTCAATATGAAGTATTAATTACCTTTCACTTAGAAAAAAAACAACCTTGGTTGGTTGACTTTATTAGTGAAGATTTTCAATTGGAGGATGCGCAAACTAAAGGCAAAATTCAAAAAAAGAAGCGAATTACCGCGGAAGAATTTTTAAAAAAAGATAACAAGACTCCTAAAAAGTCGAAAAGAAAGTTTAAAATCGAACTGAAATACATAAAGGAGTAAGGTGAATTATGAATGATTAATGATGAAATTTGAATGCTCCGCTGTTATTGTAATCGTAAGAGCGGAGCATTTAACATTAATTATTCATCATTAAAAAAACTCCATTTTTGTAAATCAACTCATCATCTGCGTAGATTTCTCCGCCATTACGCATTTCAGCAATCATATCCCAGTGAACCGAAGATTGATTTTTTCCGCCAGCTTGTAAGTAAGATTGACCGATAGCTAAATGCACCGTGCCGCCCATTTTTTCATCAAAAAGAATGTTCTTAGTTGGCGTATTGATATTATTATTTGTACCAATTGCCGCTTCACCGAAGAACTTCGCGCCTTTGACTTTGAAAACTTTATCTAATACATTTTGCCCTTTTTTGGCTTGCCATTTGACCACCTCGCCATTTTCTACCCAAAGCGTTACACCTTGTAGTTCTTCGCCCATTCGCGTAGCAGGATAATCAAAATAAATCACACCATTTACGCTATTCTCAACAGGAGAAGTATAGACTTCACCCGAAGGCATATTGGTCTGACCATCCGAATTAATCCACGTTCTTCCCTCAGTGTTGAAGGTCAAATCAATACCTTCTCCTTTGTAGTGAATCTTAGTTCGACTATTTAGTAAATCGACGATTCGCTGTTGATTGTGGCGTACTTCTAGCCATTTTTCTTTTGGATTTTCTTCAAAAAGAAAACAAGCATTGAATATGAATTGCTTGTATTCTTCTAATGACATTCCAGCATTTTGAGCCATTGCAGCGGTTGGATATTCACACAAACTACGCTTTAAAGCTCGTGTTGCCGTTCTTTCAGAATAGATTTTGCGGTAAGGCTGTCGAGCTTTTGCTACAACACTAGACTTTGACATATCCGCATTTCGCATAGCACTCGTATTGAAAGGCGCACGAATGTACAAGTAACATTCAAACTCTTCCATTGCTTTTATATATAATGGTGAGTTGTATGCGAGTTGGTCGTCATTAGCCGTATCCATAAAAATTCGACTCTTTCCTCTGAATTCCAAATTGATGTGCGGATGCCCACCAGCTTTGAGGATTGAGCGGTAAACTTCTCTAGCCAAAGGTTCGGCAAGCGTCGTTGTATCAACCAGAACGCGCTCTCCAGGTTGAACACTTAAAGAATAATTAACTAATAATTCCGCGTATTTTTGAAGAATATTCATTGTTTATGTATTAAGTGAAGCGAGAGATGAGACCGCCCTTCTCGCAGCCCGAAGGGCGGTCTCGCTTCCCGCTTCTATTTTTTATTCAAAATTGTCTTCGATAGCCGAGACATTACCAAAAATCTCCCAATCTCCATGTGATTCTGAAGCCCACAAATGAGAAAAATCAATGGATTGATGGTCACTTTCCATGATATCCGCTTGGCTAAAATTCCAAACTCGATAACCAATCAGGTTATCAGGTTTGAGTAAAGTCCAGATATTTTGCAATAGTTTTTGTTTCGACTTGATGGCATTTACAATATCATCTTGAAGAGAATCTGTAACGATTTCTACCTTATCTTCAAAGAATTTTCGGATAGAAGGCATCGCGTTTTCGATGTCAACGATTTTTGGGTCAAACTCTTTTAGGGTCTGATTGACGGCAACTTCTACTTTTTCATTCAAAGCATGGTGTCCAGCTTCTGCGCCTTCATAACTGACATTGTTTTTTTCCATCAAAACAACAATTACACCTGCAATTCCTGCGGCATCTTGCTCAAAATAAGGAATCCGAACGGGGTCAAGGTAGGTTTCCCATTCTCCAACAGCACTTGGAATCGGGACTTGATTGGATTCTTGCCTACTCGAAATGCCTAAATTTCCATGACTTCCTTCCGTAAAATGAAAAGTGGCGTTACCATCTATTTTGAATTGTGGCGTAATATCAATGCAAGAACCATCCATTTTAAAAAAAATAGTCCAAAGATAAGGCTCTGCTTTGCCCCATTTTTCTGTTCTTTTGTGATGAGTTAGTGTTTCTAATCTTATTTTTATATTAATTCCGTCCAAGTTTTATTTTTTTATAAAAGTAAATACAGTTTAGTGTTCTGTAAAATATATTAAGTAAATAGAAGAATGTTTTGTTTATATTTAATAATAAAAATATTATACCAATTAAGTATAGAATTAGGTGTTTTTCTTTTTTATTTAAAAAAATAATTACAATTATATGTTTTTATTAGTTCCGTGAAAAGAAGAATGCTATTTGAAGAGTTCAAAAAAATAGACATATTTTTGCTTTATTTTTATAGAAAGTAAGGTTCTTTATGATTTTAGTGGTTGGTCTAAAATTTCGCTTTTTTCAAATGGTTTCTGGTTTCTAGATTCTAGTTTCTGCTACTGCTGTTAATCGAAACAGCGGTAGCAGAAACCAGAGTCTAGAAACTAGAAGTAATCACTAGGTGACATTTTGAATGACTACATAAAATCATATAGAACCAAAAGTAATTGAGTTTTTGGTGCGTTTTTTTTAAAAAAAATCAAAATCAAAAACAAAATGATAATTGAACTATGGCAATTGAACTAAAAGAAATCAAGGACGAAAATGGGGACTTACTAAGTCCAACATTACCTGAAGGTGTAAAGAATTATTTGATAGATATCGACGGAACGATCACCGAAGATGTTCCAAATGAAACGCCAGAAAGAATGGTAACTTGTGAGCCGTTTCCTGACGCATTAGCAACTATCAAAGGATGGTACGAAGCGGGGCATATTATTACTTATTTTACTTCTCGCGTCGAAGAACACCGCGCTGTAACGGAAACATGGCTCAAAAAACATGGTTTCCCGATGCACGCACTTCTAATGAATAAGCCGCGCGGAGGTAATTATCACTGGATTGATAATCATAGCGTGAAAGCGACTCAATATAAAGGGAAGTTTACGGACTTGGTAAAAGGTATTAAAGAAATCGAAATTTTTGAAGAGTAGATTTTTTGAAACGGGATAGAAGGTGGCTTCTATCCCGTTTTTTAGTTTTGTTGCTTTGAATTTGCCTTGTTTTTCATTGCCGCTCTAAAAAAAATTATAGTAATCACTACCCGTCTTTTTCCGAACTTTTGTTTATTTTTAAAATTCTACTTATTCACAACATAAATAACAAAACAACATGGACCCAATTTTGATTGCTCAAGGTGCAATGACTTTACTGAAACCTTTATTAGAAAAAGTGGGCGAGTCTGCCGTAAAAACCATCAGTGAAAAATTAGATGATAAAACAACGGAAAAGAAGTTTTGGCAAAGTGTCAAAAGTTTATTCATCATAGAAGAAGAGGTGAAAGCCTTAGAAGCGATTGAAAATAAACCAATTGCTACTGCGCAAGACATCAATTTAATTAAAAATAAAATCACAGAAGTTGCTCAATCCAATCCAGCAAAAGCGGCTGAATTGCAATCTGCCTTTAATCTTTCCTCTACGGATATGCTAGAAGCTGAACTCTTATTGAAGTCTGCTCAAAAAGATATGGAAAAGTTAAGAGAGTACTATGAAGAAAGGCGCAATGCGGGAATTGAAGCAGAAGGGCAATATGAAAATATGATTGCTCGAACGAAGCGCAGAATGGCAAAAGATGAAAAACGATTTATAGAATTGGTTAAAGGCAAATAAAAATGATAGCATTTTTGAACGAACAATTAGCTAAAGTAGAAGCTGAAATCGAACAGTTCATTATAAACAGAGGAAGAGCGAGTATAGAAACGGTCGGTTCTTATGAAATAATGATTGAACGAAAAAAAGAGGAACGTTTGAAGCTACTCACCGAGATTGAAGAACTTCAAAATCCAACATTTTCAAAATCATCTAAGCCAAAAGTCAATCCTAATTTTACTAAAATTAAACAACTCATTCAAAAGAATAAAACAGAGCAAGCGATTGATATAATGCTCGAAACTTGGTCTGATGATGAGGCTATTCCTGTATTGAGTGCTAGGTTTCATGGTGTCAAAAGAGAAAACCGCATTGGCATACTCAGTCATAGTCAGTATCAATTGGCATCTAATCAAATCAACCATAGCCTTCTATCAATACTTCAAGATATTGAAAACGAAACCCTCTAAGGGTTAAACCTATAAGGTTTTAAAAACCTTATAGGTTTGATAGCTAGCCAGTTAAAGTAAATCGCTGCAATTTTTAGTTGAAAAAATACTCATTGTAAGTTTTAAATGATTTGTAAATTATGCTAAAATTTTTAGAAGGACAAAGAAACAAAGCTCAAAAAGAACTTGAAGAATTGATGGAGCAGCGTAGAAATGCTGGTTCTGAAGCTATTGGAGGAATTCAGAATCGTATTGATAATGTCAAATTAGAACTAAATCGGCTTAATGATGAAATTAAAATAGAAGAAACTAAAAATACTTCCATTCAAAGTATATATTTTTTCGTCATAGTCAGCACGAAAGAAAAAGTCAAAACCAACCTTGGTGAATGTTGTCAACACTTAAATGATGCAAGATACCATTCAACAGATTGCACGCAATGGAAACCTTTTAATAGAAAAGAGGAAACTATACAAGTCATTTTAGAAGACATAAAAGAAGGTTATCCTATTGACATAAAGTACTTAGATGGTGAATTAGATGATAAAATTTGGATTGAAATTGACCATTACATAGATAAAAGCATTGCTATCGTTGACTTGTTATCTCTTGACGAAACGAACAAAGTGATTGCTCAAAAATTTGATAATCGCCAATCAAAGCTATTACTTCCTCTATGTAAGCGAATAAATAATGAAATCCTTGATGTTGCAGAAGAATTTATCCATAACTTTAAAACCCTTTCTGCTTACAGTAAAAATAAAATAGATTGTATGTTCTTTTCAGACATTTCAACCTATAATGGATTCAAAGACCATATAATGCGTATTTTAGCTATTTATTTTCCAATTACAAACCAAAGCAATACTCCAAATCCATTAAGAGCTATTCTTTCTAATAACAGTTTTCAATGATAATTTCTTTTTATTCTTATAAAGGCGGTGTCGGACGTTCTCAGATGTGTGCCAATGTAGCAGCTTACTTAGCCCTAAAAAAAGGTAAGAAAGTCTTGCTTTGGGATTGGGACTTTGAAGCACCAGGTTTGCATTATTACTTTGATAAAACCAATGCAGATATTCAGAATATCAGTACAATTGAAGTACTTGATGCCTATTCTAATATGATGCGCACGACTTCTGATGTTTCAGAGGCGGATTATAAATATTTTCCATCAAAAGCCT
>CAKZLT010000108.1 GCA_937127195.1 uncultured Saprospiraceae bacterium | reverse complement strand
CTGTATCTTAAAATATATAATTGAATATATTTTTGGCAAGTCTCATCAGTGATTATTTCTGTAAGTTCTTTATAACACTTGGCTTGTGATAAAATTGTAGCTACTCCAAAAACATATTTGATTGTATATTTTTGGTTAATTGATTTATAAAAACCATATAAATGGAGCGCATCTTTTACATCTAATGTTGAGAGAAACTTAGCATGTAAATGATTGATATACTGGTGGTGAAGATAATTTCTTACATAATCTTTTCCAAGAAAGGAAAAAATCTCGTGTTGTCTATTTATTAAAACTTTAAAAGACTTGTCTTTCAATAGTTTATCACTAGCTCTTAACATATATACAGGACCTAACTTACGAAAAGTTGCAACAAAAATAGTGTCGTAAACTTTAGTCCAATAATTCTTATTATTAAAAGTAAGTATTTCTTTTTTTGGGATAGATTGTAATTCTTGTTGGAATATTATATTAAGTGCTAAATGGTGCTTTTCAGGGGCAACATATAACCTAGAAAGGGTAAATTTGAACTCTTGTTCATATATAGAATTGCCTTTCAATAAAAACGGAATATTTTTAATATTCTCTTCTAATTTTTCAAGAGGAGCATCATCACAAAATACTTTCACCGCCCAAGCAGTTGGATTGAATTGATTTTTAGATAAAATAATTTCAAGTAATTCACTTTGTTCTTTTTTCTGGTTTTCTCTAGCATATAAAGCAAGTATTTTTTCTTGATATTTGATTTCATTGGACTGTTTTGTATAAGCATTCATAAAACATTTATCTGCTTCATCAAACATTCTCATATCGTCATAACACAATCCTTTTAGGTAACTTATCTTTGCTTGAATAGTATCATTAAGTTCAATATTAATTTCTTTTTCAAATTTGATTAAGTCATTTAATGATTGTTTGGGAAGGAATTTTTCTAGTTTTTCCTCGGAAGAATTTAACCAAAGATTAGCAGCAGGAGCTAAATTAGAATGCTGTCTAATTTCTTCTATAATTATCTGTGTTTGTTTATTTGAGTAGATTTTTATTCGTTCCTCAAAATCTTTAAGATTTTGAATTACTGAACTTGTATTGGAGAAAACAATATTATCTATTTCGCTTAAAAGCTCTTTCGAGTTCAGTTGTTTTATACCTTTTTGACTGAGTTTTTTGAAAACGTAAGTAAATAAATGGTCATAAGCAGGAGAAGCATTTTCTTGATTACATAAGCCTTGTTTAACAAGTTCAAGTTTGACCTTGGTTTCTGTTTCAGAAAGATTAAAATTATCACAACTCCATTCAAATGATTGTATGAATAATTTTAGTTCCTTATAGCTTGTTTTTTGAAGATATTTTTGCCAATCATTCCATTCTTCTTTAGAAATCTTCTTAGGACAAGATTGCTGTAAAAGAAAGTTTTTTAGTGTAGAAAGCAATAGTTTTAGCTGCTTGTTATCAATACCTCTATTATCTATTTTTGTTCTAGTTCTTATTCGCTCCCAAACTTCAATTCCTGATAAGATTGTTACATTGTTAAAGAATAGGTTTTGTTCCTTTCCTATTCGTTGGGTTGTAATAAATTGATATTGCAAGTCATATTCAGGGTTTTTTAAATTATGCTTGTAGAAATCAAACATAGCTTTTTTTGCTCCTAAAGAATTTAAAGTTATCTTATCAGAGAAATTCTTTATTTGTTTAAGAAGTCTTGAAGAATTAATACCATTTTGTGCATTTAGAAAAGTTGTAATTACATCTATATCTTCACCTCGTTCCAATTCTAAAATCTGATTGTTTTGCAAGTCTATCCATTTTAATAATGTCAGATTAACTTGATATACAAAACCTCTAATAGTTGGAGAAGCGTCATTATCTCTAGCTAATTTAAATAAGTCTTTATTCATCTTTTTTCTTTAAAAATATCAATGCATAAAGATAACTATTTTGATTTAATATTTTTGATTTGTAATCATAACAGTTTGGTTGTGCAAGAATGACAAGAGCTTGAAAAATTTATACTTTTTTTATATAGAAAAAAGAAATATTGCATCATTAATTAAAAATTAATGGTGTTTTTCGAATATGTCATAATATAAAGGGAGGTTTAAATATTGATATATTCAAAATTATAGTGTATTTTTGAATAAATATGAGATGAATTAAAAAAGATTTAACTGACTTTTTGCTCTCATTTTCTTGAGATGAGTTTTCCATTCATTATTTTGTTCGGCTTCAGATAGCCAATTTTTTACAAAATCAACAGGACTTCCAAATGTTTCAATATATTCAGCACTATTAAAATGAGAACGATAACCTGTTTCTGTAAATGGCAGAGGAACTCTATTTTTAGATATTACTTGTAAATGAGCTAAACGATACCCTAGGATTTCTTTAGATGTTGGAGCATAGTCAGGAGTATAAATAATTTCTATTGATATTGATTTCCATAAAAGCGAAAAAGTTTGTTCTTGGGTTTTATTATTCATTGATATGTTAATCATAGATTTATGATTAGTATAGAATAAAATGGTATTTACTTTCTACATTAAAACAGAAAAGTTTCGTGTTAACACAAATTGACAAAATGCAAAAAAGATACACACCTTACTATCGAGTTTCTACAAAAAAACAAGGACAATCTGGTTTGGGATTAAAAGCTCAAAAAGATGCTGTTTTGAGATTTGTCAATTTTAATGAAGAAATTTTAATTGGAGAATTTCAAGAAGTGGAATCTGGAAAGAATAATCAAAGAGTAGAATTAGAAAATGCAATTGAATATTCTAAGAGAAATGATACAACTTTATTAATTGCAAAACTTGACCGTTTAAGTCGAAATGCTGCTTTCATTTTCAAACTCCGAGATGAGCAAGTTGATTTTGTTTGTTGTGATATTCCTGATGCCAATACCTTGACGATTGGAATATTTGCCACACTTGCTCAACATGAAAGAGAACTTATATCAAGCAGAACCAAAGCAGCATTGGCTGCTTTAAAAAGACAAGGTAAGAAATTAGGTTCACCTCAAAACCTAACTGATGAAGCAAGAAAAAAAGCTTGGCAAGCCAATCATCAAAAAGCGCAACGAAATGAAAATAATCGTCGTGCTTCTGGATATATTAAATACCTCCGTGATGGAAATATGACTTACCAAGCTATTACAGACCGTTTGAATTCAGAAGGTTTTAGGACTGCTAGAAGTAAATATTTTACACCTACTGCTGTGAGAAGATTGTATTTGAAAACATACTCTTAAAATGGTGAAGCATACTCTGAATTATTCAAAAATGTATCATCGGTCAAAGTCTTCAAGAAATTCAATAAATCCTCTTTGTCTTGTGCATTTAAAAATAGACCAGTACTTTGTGTATTCAAAACTGTAGGGTCAGCTGTAGTTGAAGCCTTAATGCCTGAATTATAATGTTCAATAACTTCTTCAAGTGTTTGAAAACGTCCATCGTGCATATAAGGTCGGGTCATTTCAATATTTCTAAGTGATGGTACTTTGAACTTACCTTTATCATTAGCATCTTCTGTTACTTCTTCTCTGCCAATATCCGTAATGTTAGCATCAGTATCCAGACCATTATTCATGTATTCGTCATTTTCAAAATTGCGACCACTATGACAATGAGCACAATCTGCACCTGATTGGTCTGGGAAAAATGGATTGTATTCAGCAAAAAATAAAACTCTTCCTCGTTCTTCGCTAGCTGTAAGTTGAGTTGTTCCTGCTAAATATT
>CAKZLT010000107.1 GCA_937127195.1 uncultured Saprospiraceae bacterium | reverse complement strand
AATTCTTTCCAATCGTCCCATTGACCTCCTTCAATTTTATAAGTTTTATTAGTAGAATGTATAGCTGCTTCTTTGTTAATCACTCGTATTTGAGTGTTTTGAAGAACTCTTTTCCGCTCAATATAATCGCTTTTTTTGCTTGGTATAAGGATTTTTTTACCATCTTCTTCAATGCAAATACTTTCTATCGTTTCATACCTTGCTGACATTTCAACAACACAAAAAACAAAAACTTTATCAAAAGGAGTTGTTGGATGAAAACAGCTTTTCGAAGCTTTTCTTTCAACGTAAATCTTAGTTTCGGGCTGAATCTCTATTCTCAATTCTTTGAAATCTACTGCGGAGAATTCAGTAATATTAATTTCACTAAGCCGCTGTTTATAGGTTTCAAACACAGGCGGAATAATTTCTATATAAAAAGTATCCAAATTGTTACTATCAGCAGGGTAACTAGAGTAGCATTTTCCTATTTCAAAATCGTTGAGCGTATTAAAACTGGGCTGTGCTTGAAGTTGAGCAACAAGAAATATAAAGCTAGTAATAAGTATGTTTTTCATAAATATTAAAATTTAATTAAAATAAATGTGGCGTTCTAAATATAAATGGGGGGAATTCAGCTTTCGTTTTTGAAAATAAAATTACCTTTCTAAACGACGTGGTCTGCGAAGATTTTGGAGCAGACATGGCTAAAGACATTTAATCAAAGGAACTAATTTTTGAACTACAAAATTTCTATGGCTAAAGTGTCCAATAACTAAAGGTCTCAAAAATGGCTTTAGCCATGCCTGAACATTCATTCCACAAGCTATTTTGACTCTATATGACTTTTTGTGAAAATTAATATAAGATTTCATCTGCATCATAAGAATCGTGAACAAGTACTAAAGCCCAACCGATTCTAATACCATTTAATAAGTCAATCCGATTTTCATCAAAACGTTGCTGTGCAAAAAAGTCCCAACTTCTACGGTTTTTAGTGAACCCTTGAGTAAATTCCAGACCAGCAAAGAAATTAATGCGTCCTTTATTACCAAAATGCTGATAACCTATAAATTGAGTCAAAGCAAAACCATTAGTTAAGCGGTCATACCCCTTGATGTACTCATCAGCGAGTTGAGGAATATTAGCTCCGCGGTCTTCAATAAAAATTTTATGTTGAAGAAATCCAGCACTTAGGGTTAGTCTTAAACCAGAATTTGGGTATTTCTTTGAAATAGGAATTAACTTACCTGCTAAGAGACCAATATAAAAGCCTCGTTCTTCCTGAAAAACGATTCCATAAGTTCTATCACTAGATAGAATTTCACCATCAATAGTTCTCATATTGGCAAGTACATCTACTTTAGGGTCATTTCCAAACATATAGCCTCCTTCTGCACCTAAAATCCATCTACTTTTGGAAAAATATTGAATACCACCACCAAAATTGAAATTTAAATTAAAATCTCTAGACATATCGCCAGCAGGGAATTGAGTTGCATAAGTTAGGTTGAAAGTAGTAGCTTCGAAACCTTTTTTTTCTTCTGTTGATTGCGCCCAAATTTGGGTATAACAGATAGTAATTAGAAGTATAATGAATAGATTTTTTTTCATGACTTATATTTTATAGTTATCTCCGAGATTACAAAGTTATTATATATTTTAAATGTAAATAGTCATATAACGTAAAAAAGCGCAAATTTGCTGGTTGTAAAGGAGAGATACTGTTAGATGTATTTTGTCTTTTCTTTATTATTTGTGCTGATTTATATTAAATAATAGCTAATTGTTAAATTTTTAGAACGATATAAAAAAAAAGACTTATGAATGCTTACCTTTGCATTTGTTTTTGGTAATCTATGAAATAGTATGCCAATTATAAAAACTAAAGAAGCCATTTTTAGCTTTTTCTTTTAAGAAATATCAAATTAACATGATAAAGCATTTTCTATTTTCAATAGTTTTATTGTTATTAACAATAACAACTATCGCGCAGCCTCCTATTAATATAGATAGAACTAAGATACTAAAGACCGCAGAAGAAAAATATGGAATAAATCCTGATAATGCTGGAATAACAGAGAAAGAGTTGATAGATGAGTTAATAAAAAGACAAGTGGACTTTTCTGATGAAAAAGCTATAGAAGAAGCGGCTTTAGAAATTATAAAAGAAAAGCAAATAAAAGAAGGTAAAATACCAATTAAAAAGAGTAATACAGCTAATTTGAATGAAAAACCTGCTGTGTCTCCAATAGGAGGAGGACTGGAAAATGTTGTGAATAAACCTGAATCTAAAAAAGAGGAAATTATAGAGCAGGCACAAAAAAAAGTGCCAGAAGAGAAACCAGAACCTAAAATTACGGAGGTTGTTATTGAGGATGATAAGGTCAAAATGATAGCTTCTGGACCAAGAGTATATGGTCAAGACTTTCCGTCTAGTATTTCTCTTCAAGTTGATCCTAAGAATATTAATCCTAAAAGCAGCTATGTAATAGGAACGGGAGATGAATTTTCGGTATCTCTTTATGGAGCTCACTCTGATGATTTTAAAATGACGGTTAATGAGGATGGTTATATTGGTATTCCAGATGTGCCTGGTAGCCGAATTTATGTAAAGGGATTGAACTATGGTAAAGCCAAGAAGCTAATTAGAGGAAAAATAAGTGCTTTTTATAATCTTAATTATGCAAAATTGGAAATCTCATTAGTATATGCACGTACCGTAACTGTGCATATTATGGGAGAAGTGAATAGTAGAGGAACACAAGTTGTATCAGGTATTAATACTGCCTTTTCGGCTTTAGCTGCAAGCCAAGGTTTGACAGAAATTGCTAGTATTCGTAATATCAAGTTGATTAGAGCAGGAGAGCAAGAAAAAATTATCGATATATATAAGTATATGACGAACCCTGCTTATGGAGAAGATTATTATTTGCAAGATAACGATTACATTATTGTTCCTCCTTTAGGAAAGGTTGTTACTATAAAAGGTCTAGTAGATGGCTTAATAAAGCGACCTGGCCGTTATGAGTTAATAGAAGGAGAAGGTTTAGCTAAATTAGTAGAATATGCGGCAGGACTTCATCCTGAAGCCTACACTGGAAATATAGCGATTGATAGAATTAGAAATAATAGTAGTGAACTTATTAATGTTAACCTAAAAGACGTTTTAGAAGGTAAGAAAAGCTTTGACTTATTAGATGGAGATGTTGTTTCTCTCACAGAAATAAATACTTACAATAAAAACAGAATTAAAGTAGATGGAGCATTTTTATATCCTGGAACTTATGCTTATGAAGAAGGAAAACGCGCAGATTATTATTTGAACAAAGCTCAAATTAGACCAGAGGCTAGAACGGACACGGCCTATATTATTAGAAAATACGTAAATGGAACGGTTTCTTATCTGAAAATAAGTATTGATGAAATCCTTAAAAATTCGAATTCTTCTAATAATGTATTAATACAAAAAGAGGATATTATTAGAGTAGTATCTAAAAAGTCGGATAGTTATAAGGTCTCATTATCTGGAGATGTGAGAAATGGCTCAATTGAGTTGACTTACGATTCAACATTAACTATTCGGGATTTAGTTTTCTTGGGAGGAGGTTTGACTAAAACGGCTTTAGATAAAGCGACGATTATAAGAACTAGCTTAGAAACTAAGAAGCCTGAATATATCTTTTTTAGTTTAGCTGCTGTTATGAATGGGGGATCTAACTTAAATAATGAACTTAAATTACAACCTAAAGATCAGATAGTAATTTTTAATGAAAGTGCTAAGCATGATAAGTATAATATATCAATAAGAGGGGAGGTTAGAATGCCTAAAAAACTATCTTATAATAAAGATTTAACACTAAAAGATTTAATTTACTTAGGAGGAGGCTTGACACTTAAAGCTGCTGATAAATTAATAATAGAAAGAATTAATTTAAAAACGGGGCAAAAAGAATATAAAGACGTTGATTTAAATTTGCTTTTGGCACCAGGTAGTGATTTGAATGCTCAAATTGAATTAAACCCATCAGATGTAATTAAAGTGCTATCTCAGCAACGAGAAGATGAATATGCTGTAAGTATTGAAGGTTTAGTTAGAATGCCAGGAAGTTTTACTTGGGGACCAGGGTTGAAGTTAGGAGAAGTTATTATACTATCTGGAGGAATTAAGCCTGAAGCAACCAGTAGTAGAGTTGAAATATCAAGAGTAAATGTGAAAGCTGATGGAGGAGAAACAGAGGTCGTTATAGCGACTTTTGATATTGATGAAAATCAAGAATTGGTTTCAGGTGCTGATTTTGAATTAGAGAAATATGATCAAATCATAGTAAGAGCGGCTCCTGAATTTCAATTGCAAGAAAATGTTGTTATTCAAGGTTCTATAAAGTTTCCAGGTAGATACTCTCTTTTAGGAAAAAAAGAAACACTTCTAAGCGTATTAAATCGTGCAGGAGGTTTGACAGAAGAAGCTTTTCCTACTGGCGCAAAATTAAGTCGTAGTCAAGGGGAAGTAGGCGAAATCTTATTAGATTTAGATGACGTATTAGAGAAGAAAGACCGCTCGGTCTATAATTATATATTGAAAGCAGGAGATGTTATTATTA
>CAKZLT010000106.1 GCA_937127195.1 uncultured Saprospiraceae bacterium | reverse complement strand
TTTTTATTTAGACAAGGCAAAAAACGGAGTCCTAGCATCGCTAAGGCGAGTATTTTTAACGCGGTATAAATGAAAAACAATGCTGTTATTTGTGGTAGGTTATTTATTGCCTACTCCCTAAAATGCCATACTTCAATGAAAAACTGGATAATCACTATATTCCTTCTTTCCTCTTTTTTTGTAACTGCTCAAAAAGAAACGGTCACTTATATTCCTGCCCAATATGACACCATTCAAACCGACATCATGATTCGAGCAGCTTATTACAAATATATTCAAGAACCAGCCGAATTTGACACAGTTACACTCAACATACAGCTTCGAGAAGCTTCTAAAGTTTTAAAAGAACGTTGGAAATATACCTATTTATTTACTCGAAAAGCCGAAGCAGACAGCATTCCAGGATTTTGGGTTGGTATTAAGGACACCACTTGTCATTCCCCTAATCCCGAAGATTGCTCCTTGCAGCTTTGGGTTCCAGAATCGCCAGAATACAATGTAAGAGAATTTAAAAATTATCTTGGAGCAGAATGGGATGACCGTATGATTGAAGCAATTGTTATACAAAGGCAACAAATCACTCAAACAAAACCAGCTCGTTCTAGAAAAATATATGTTCCTGCCCAATATAAAACAATAGAAAGCTATCAATTACGAAGACCAGCCAAAAAAATTATTCGGATAAGTACCCAATAATTTTCACTATAAAAAAAATAGAATAGTCCATCTAAAGTAAAATTTCAAAAAGCACTTTCATATTAAAAATAATATTATTCTATTAAAATCTATTTTTCAACTAACTATAAATCAATATTTTAAGTAATTAAAACTAACGAGTTATCCTTTTTCTTTTTTTTTGAAAAAAAAGAAGGAAATTCGTTTCTTTAGTATTGAATTAAATCTCTCTCAACTCAAAGTGCCCAAACTCTAGTCATGAAAAAATAAATATTGCTGCCTGTAATCGGTCAATTATTTACTCATTACTTAGCACAATTTTTTTTAAATCAAGCAAAACATGAAACACACAAAAATACTTTTGACTTTTATCTTTTTCATAGGAATCAGTCAACTTTCATTTAGTCAAGGAACTGCCACCAAAGCAGATTCGACCTCTCCTCCTACCCCAATAGAAGGAACTTGTTATGCAAGATCCGAAACGCCCGATAAATTTATCATTGAGGAAAAACAAAAAATGGTCGAAGAAGCAAAAACGCAAGAAAAATATATTCCTGCTGAATATGACACCATCCGCCAACAAGTGCTTATCCGTCAATCTTATGATAAAATGGTCACTTACGAAGCCGAATTTGATACTATCATGATGGAAGTCCAAATTAAAGACAAATCAAAAGTGATTGAAGAAAAGTACCGAACTGTATTTGAAGCAGATAAAATCAACACACCAAAAGGAGGTGGCAAAGAAAAAGGTAGGTGGCAAACCATTCGCATCAAGGATTGTAACTCGCCCAACCCTAAAGATTGTGAAATGAGAAAGTGGGTTGCCGACAAATCAGAATACAATATTACCACTAAAGAAGTCTTCATTCAAGCTTCATGGGCAGATACCGTAGAAAGCGGTGCAACTGTCAAAATACCTAAAATCATTCAAACTAAACCTGCCCGAATCGAAAAAATATTCGTTCCCGCAGAGTATGAAACTATCGAAAAAGTAGCTTTAAGAAAACACGCTAGAAGAATCATGGTTGAAATTCCTCCAAAATATAAAACCGTCAAAACAAAAAAACTCATCGAAAAAGGAGGAAAGCCAATTTGGGTAGAAGTTATGTGTCCTGCATCACTCAACGAAATTGTTATTAGTCAAGTACAGTTAGCTCTCAAAGGAAGAAAGGTTTATAAAGGGGCAATATCAGGTGTTTTGGATAAATCAACCTTAACAGCACTCGAAAAATTCCAAAAAAATAATTCGCTTCCTGTCGGAAAACTCAACAAACAAACTATCGAAGCCTTAGGTTTTAATTATTCTATTTTCAAAAAACCTATGAATTAATTTTGAATGCATAAATGAATGTTGAATTGCTCCGCTGTTTTACGCTTTGCAACTGACAGCGGAGCAATTCATCATTCATCATTCAACATTATGCATTCAAAATTAATTCCTCAACCATCTTTTAACAAAATCTTCGTCGCCAGTTATTTTGCCGACTACTCGATATTTGGAATTGATAAGAGAAGGGGAAGTAACCGCTTTTTCGTTAATGACTTTACTAATACCTTTTCGGGCAGTTGCGTGAATAAAGCGTACTTCTAGACCATCATTGAGGATAAAGCCAGCATGTGTATCTAGCCCAACCACGAATAATCCTTCGCCCATATCTTCTATGGCATAAACGAATTTTTTGATAGGAACTTTACGAAAACGCTGAATTTTGTTTTCATCTACCATTGATTTTATCATTCGTTCAGATGCTGCTTGCGCCATTTTAACGCGTTGAATAGGCACACCTATATCACGCAAAACGGTAGTAACGAAGTAACCGCAGGCTATTTTCCCTTTTCCAGGTGTTTCGGTTGTTCCGTAAAAATCATATTTGGTATCATACCAATGTGGAAAAATTTCCTTTTCTATTCGCTCAATAATCTCCTTTTCTGACTCAGAAAGTGTTTCTAAGCGTTTTTTTAGAGGTATATCTGCTGTGAATTGCTTTGCTTTTTCAGCTTGCAGATTTTTTAAATCATACAACTTCGCTGCATAACTTCCTGGAGTGTATCTTTCAAATTTCTTGAAAGGCGCATCCGATGGTAGAATGACAGAATTAGTTCGTAAATAAACCATCATTAACCCAAAAAGAGCAATAAACGTAAGTAGCTTAAAATTTTTCCAACTCATATTGTCTTTTCCTATCTAAACAAATTCAGTGATATAATTCAAATATCCCTGCTTACCATCTTTTTTTCTCCAAAAACGCGCCGATTTAGTTAATATTTTGAAGGCTTTCATATAAATGTCCTCTAAGCTACCAATATTATAATCACGGCAAATGTATTCATCTTCCAAAACAGAAGCATCCAAACCAGCTTCTTGTCTGAGGTCTAAAATATTTAAAATTTCTTCTATCAGCGCGAAAATTCTTTCTCTATTAGAACTTGGTTCTGCTGGCTTTTTGTTGAGTTTGACCGCTTTATAATAATTGCCAAGCTTGTCAAAAACCATTTCCACATCTTTATCTGTTAAGGTCGGAAATTCTTTATATAATTCGACAACTACACTTTCAATACTGTGTAACAAGCTCGTAATAAACTCAGGAGGTGGATTCATAGTGTATTTATTTTTATAAAAAAAGCCACCAATAGGAATTATTGAGTGTATTCGTGGCGAAATAAATTTTTATTAAAGATAGGTGTATAACAAATTGTCGGAATGGTAGAAAACAACATTTGCGAAATCTAGGAGATTTAGCAAATGGACTGTGTGAAACAGATTTGCCAAATCTTTAAGATTTCGCAACTTCTCTCACGAGGCTTGACCGAGTAAGTCTAATATGCGACAATTTGTTATACATCCCTAAAGATACAAAGTGTCCTCAGCCCATTCCAGATAATCTTCCACTATCTGATAATTTGGTGTTTTCTTTTTGACCACTTCCATATCAGCTAACGGATAACTACCTTTTGTTTTACCTTTTTTGACGAGCATAATTACGCCATGTGTTTCATCTAAAAAGCCAACGTCTAGCACTTGTAGTTTTTGAATAGGTCCTAGTTCTCCCATTGTTTTGACATTAAAAGGAAACGATAGACTTTTATCTAAATAGTTTGCCCAGCTTTCAAACTCATTCAATTCAATATTTCGTCTAGACCACTCGGTATAAGTGTTAGACATATCAACACTTAATGTCGAGCGGGCTCCACCTTGTCCTGCATGCACTGATGCCGTTGCGGTATAACAGAACAAATTAAGAAAACGCTTAACATTGGCTTTTGTCTGAATCAATCTACGTACTGGACGATGATCCAGAAATAAACCCGTATCCAGATAATCTTTTAGATTAACAATAAAGTCGCAATCGTGTTCAGACACTGTCATTTCATGCTTGGAAGTGTCTAATTTTTCATATTGGCCTTTACCTGATTGCCTTTGACGATACTTTAATACGACCTGTGATTCAGGAATACCCAACGCAGAAGGGACAGCAGCAATCACATCATACAAGCGTTGCT
>CAKZLT010000105.1 GCA_937127195.1 uncultured Saprospiraceae bacterium | reverse complement strand
CAGCATTAGTCAAGAAAAATAAACGATTAAGGAAGTAAGCATTCTCGAATAAATTTCAAGAGTCCTCTAAAAATTATCCACCTCTTGTCCCAAATCCTTCAAAGCTTTTTTTGCTCTTCCCAAATCTGGATCAAATTTTAAGGCATTTCGATAATCGGAGATAGCAGCCGTTTTGTCACCCATTTTTTCAGAAGTAATACCTCTATAATAATAAGCAATATCAAAAGTTGGTTCTACATTGACAGCAAGATTGAAGTGTTCGTAAGCTTGCTTCAAAGAATCATGTTCCAAATAAAGTATTCCAATATTAAAATATGGCTCTGCAAAATCCTTGTCTGCCATAAAAGCTTTTCGATACCAATAGACAGCTTCGCTATCTTGCCTTCTGTCTCTATGAAAATTTCCTCGATTGAATAAAGTAAACTTATCCGTCGAGTCAATTCGTAGTGAATTATCAAAATACAATAATGCCAAATTGTCTTTTCCTAGCGCGTCACTGAGCATTGCCAACTCTTGATACGCCAAGAGATGATCTTCGTTACGCTCAACCGCTGTTTGCAAACTTTTCAAAGCATTACTCGTATCACCTTTATATTTCATATTCATTCCTATAATGTAAAATGCCTCATCACTTGCAGGATAAACTTCCAAAATTCTTTTGGCCGTTTGCATTGAAGCGTCATAATTCGCCAATGTCATCTGGATTTCTGCCAAGTTAATTAAGGTGTTCATACTATCTGGAAAATAACCTGAAGCACGCTGCATCGTCAATAAAGCTTCATAAGATTGGTTATAATTTAAGTAAGTATAAGCCAACAGATTAAAATACTTGGGCTGAGTAGAATCTAAAGAAATCGCCTTTTGAGCCGCCATAATCGCTTCATCATATCCTTCATTTTCGTAGTAGGCTTCTCCCAAACGATAAAATAAACTCGCGTCATTTGGTGATTTTTCTACCTCTTTTAGTAGCTTATCAATACTCGGAATTCCTGTTACTTGCGTTCCTGCAATTATTTCTTCTTCTGGCTTATCAGCGTCACACGCTCCAAAAATTACTACTACGGCTAATAGTAATAGCATCATTCTATTCATCATTCTTTTTGATTTGACTGATTCTTTTATTATTATTCTATTTTTTAAGTAATCAGTTTTATAAACAGATTTCGCCGATTTCCCTTGCAGTTGGCGTTAATTTTGTTTTATTTTTTTGTAAAAATAAGGTTTTTCATTTCTATAGGAAAGGTTCAAAAAATAAAAAAATAATTCTTCTTACTTTCCAAGTACAATGACGGAATTAAGGAATGATATAATGAGTGAATAACTTTTGATTATCAAGATGTTATATCATTTTTAATCTATACTTATTTTCGATTGGTTACTTATTAAAAAAAACAAACATATTATTTCTTTTAAAATTTAGTTTACAGTGTATTAAAGGTGCATTCTTTTATCAAAAAACAAATTATTATTATAATTTTGGAGATTAGGAAGTAGGAATAATCTCTATTTTTAAAAAAAATAAAGAAACTCCATAACTCAAATTAGATTTTTTTTTGGTAACCTTTCAAAAAAATCACAACACACTAGCAAAATATTAAACAAACTTGAACAAATAATTTATGTCTTTGAATTAAAATGAATAGAAGTCATATTATGTTTTACATAATAATAATTTTTTTTTCAAAAGCATTCTCTTTCAAATTATTATAAATAAAAGCTATCATGGGCAAAAAAATACATCTATTATTAATCATAATGATTTTTGCAACTTCTTGTGCAGAACTTTCAAAAATCTTTGATAATAATACTGGATATACTTACACCAATCACTTAACGAATGAAAATAGTCCTTATCTCGTTCAACATGCTCACAATCCCGTCAACTGGTATCCTTGGGATAATGCGGCACTAAAAAAAGCCAATAATGACGATAAACTCATCATCATTAGTATTGGTTATTCTTCCTGTCATTGGTGTCATGTGATGGAAGAGGAGTCTTTCTCGGATACGATAGTGGCGAATTTTATGAATGAAAATTTTGTGTCTATCAAGGTTGATAGAGAAGAACGCCCAGATATTGATGATATATATATGACTTCCTGTCATTTGGCTTCTGGCGAAAGTTGTGGCTGGCCTTTGAATGCAATTGCATTACCTGATGGGCGTCCGATATGGGCAGGAACTTATTATAATCAAAAAGATTGGTTGGCTATTTTAGAATATTTTATCAAAACAAGAAAAGAACAACCAGAAAAAATTGAGGAATTTGCAGTAAAATTGACTAAAGGAGTCAAGCTAGAGGATAAGCTAGAGGTTATCAAATCAGAAGTTTCATTCAACTTAGAGAACGTAAAAAATAGTTTTGATGCCTTTGATAAGTCTATTGATTATAAAAAAGGCGGTAGAAAATCTGGAATGAAATTTCCTATGCCAAACAATTGGATGTTTGCGTTAGAGTATTTCTACATGACTGGCGACCAAAGAGCCAGAAATATTGCAGAATTAACCATGAATAAAATGGCAAATGGTGGTATTTATGACCATATTGGCGGTGGTTTTTCTCGTTATTCGACTGATATTGATTGGAAAGTACCTCACTTTGAAAAAATGCTTTATGATAACGCTCAGTTAGTAAGCTTATATACTGCTGGTTATCAAGTCTCTCGCGACGAACTTTATAAAGAAGTCGTATATGAAACCTTAGATTTTATTATTAATGAAATGTCTTCTGATGAAGGTGGTTTTTATTCTTCTTATGATGCTGATAGTGAAGGAGAAGAAGGAAAATACTACACTTGGACTTATAATGAAATCGCGCTTGCATTGGATAATGAACAGCAATTTAAGGTGTTCAGGGATTATTTCAGCATCACTAGAGATGGGAATTGGCAAAATGGCAAAAACATTCTTCACGTTACTCAAACAAAAGAAGCATTAGCAAAAACATATAGTACAACGCCCCAAAAAATTGCTCAAATCATTGATATTTGTAAAAGAAAGCTCAGAACAACTCGTGCTCAAAGGGTAAAACCAGGACTAGATGATAAGGTTTTAACCTCTTGGAATGGCTTGACATTAAAAGCTTTTTCGGATGCTTATCGAGTATTTGGCGAAGATAGATTTAAAGAGGCTGCACTTAAAAATGCTCGTTTCTTGAAGAAGAAAGTCATTGAAAAAAATTATAGACTGACTCGTAATTATAAAGATGGTCGTTCAAAAATCAATGGTTTCCTAGATGATTATGCCTTTTTGATTGATGGATTTATCTCTTTGTATCAAGCCACTTTTGATGAAAAATGGCTCCATGAAGCAAAAGGATTGCAGGAATACACGATGAAACATTTCTACGACGAACCAAGTGGTTTGTTCTTTTATACTTCAAGTGAAGATGCGCCTTTAATTACACGCAAAAAAGAGATTAGTGATAATGTAATGCCTTCTTCTAACTCCGTTATGGCTAAGAATTTGGAACGTTTAGGTGCTTACTATTTTGAGGAAGTCTTTTTAGATATGTCCAAAAACATGATGCGTGTTATGGCAAATGATGTGCTTGAAAGTAAGCAACCTTATTTTTACTCTAATTGGTTGAGTCATTATATGTTACTGTCGCAGCCGCCATTTGAAGTTGCAATTGTTGGTGCAAATTATGAAAGCATCAAGGCACAAATGGATCGCGTATTTTTGCCAAATGTATTACTCTTAGGAGGTTTGAATGAAGGTTCTCTTCTACTTTTGGAAGATAAACTGGTCGAAGGAGAAACCATTATCTATGTTTGTAAAGACAAGATGTGCAAAGCACCTGTCATAACCGTTCAGGAAGCGATTGGACAGATGAAAAACTAGATTGTTTTTGAATTAAAAACAAAAAAATAGAGATTAGATTATCAAAATAATCTAATCTCTATTTTTTCTATTTCTACTCAATATTACCAAATCTTAGACGGTGCTTCTATCAATTTCTTAACCGTTGCCTTACCATCCAATAAGCTTTCTAAGGTGTGACTATTCGGATGAAAAATTTGATTCCAGTATTTATGCGCATTCTTTTTTAGTAAAGTGTATCTTTTTCCGTCACAATTCAGCAAATCCATTTCTGCCGTAAAAGGTGTGCCTTTTTTAATTTCTACCTCATACAAATAGGCTTGATAAGAATAAGCAGTTGCCCAATAAAAACGCGCTGTTTCGATAGAATCGTATAAAAAAACACAATTCAAACGAGATGGCGCTTCTGGAAAATGTTGTAAACGAACATCCTCAAAAATCTTCTCTTTGATATATAAATTATAATCTGCTTCAACAGTTCTTGCATCAATAATGCGTTCACCATAGATACTTTGCGTCAAATTTGCACCTGCCCTAATCTCTCTTTTAGAGATGTGGTAATATTTTTTCATACTAATTATTGTTCTATTTTTAGTTCTGGAGTTTCTTCCAAAACCTTAGTAGTATCGCTTGTATTATAAATAAAACTATTGACAAAACCTATATAATCTTTAATATATAGTTGTGTCATTTGAACGTTCATCAACAGTTCACTTTTTAATGTTTCCGAAATTTTTGCTTCTCTAACATTCACAGCCAAAGTATCTGACAACCAATGAAAATCCTTAAAATGTTGCTGAACAGTTGCCTGACCTTCTTCTGCTTCAACGGCTTTCAGATTCGCTTGTGCAGCCAAATAAAACGAATCTGACTGAATAAGTGTTTCATTTATTTTTTTATAAAAAACCGTTAAATTGCTGGTATCACCTTGATATTGATTTCGGAGATATTGAGCGATTTCGTAATGACTCGCTTTTGAATTATATTCACTAATATGATTCATTACCTCTTTTACTTTTGCTTGAAGGTCAATCAATAAAATCTCAGCTTCTTTATTGTCCCAATCAGTATAAGCAACATCATCTAAGTCGTTTTCAAACTTTACTAAAAGTTCTTTTTTCTTATTTAAAATGGCTTGATTTGGTATAAAAAAATCCTCCAGGTTGATAGCAGTCTCTATTTCTTTTTGATGTTCAATCAACCATTTATCCGTTTTTTTATTACAAGAAAATAAAAAAAAAGTCAATAATAAAAGCATCAAATTACTAATCTTATATTTCATATTTGTTTGGTTTAAGTGAGGTAAAGTTAAACGGTTCTGAGTTAATTTCTCTTTTTTTGAAAAAAAATAAAAAAAACCGTTGGATTAACTCTCTTTAGCTAATTCAACGGCTCTTAAAAGGATGTTTTTTTCAAAAAAAATCTATTCTGATACTTTAAATAATTTCTTTGAAAACACAACTTTCTCGTTTTTAGTATCAATCACTTTCAAAATATACAAACCATCTTCCAAAGGTTTTGCACTAATAGTCAATGATTGTGAATAATTGCAATTTTCTATTTCATTAGAAATCACAACCCTGTTATAAGAATCTACTATTTCGTACTTGTGTCCTTTTTCCATCTTTTTATCAATGTAAAGGATAAAGGAGTAAGCCGATAATTCAGGTTGTAAAGAAATCGCTTTATTTTCCTTATTCTTTTCGTCTATACAATTAATAACCGCAGGCGCAGAATATTTGAATGTACCGTCGCAGTTCATTTGTTTTAACCTATAATAAGCTGGTCTTCCCGAAAGAATATCATCTTTTACAGAAAAATGAAAGCTTCTTTTACGCGTTTCTAGCACAGGTTTCAAATCCGTAGAAATCCACGTTTTATTATCCAAACTTTTTTCTATCTCAAACTCCAGACTCAAAATATCATCTGGTGCATTCCATTTTAATTTAATTTCATCTGAACTTTCGGTACAAAACACGCTCAAATTCAGTGCTTTAAGGGTTGCTTCTGTTGGGCAATCTTCATCTATCGCACCAAAATTTTCAGGAACGCCGTATGCATTTTCAGGTTGGTCTATCTCTACCTTTTCTGGTTGCGCACTTGATCCTTTTTCTACATTTCCATTAGCATTAAAAGCCACATCTCTTTCTATTAAATCTTCATTAATTGGCTCATATCTGTTTTTGATAGGCAAAATAGAAGGAGCAGTCACCGCGAAATCAGATAATGCCACCAATGATTCATTTTCTAAAATCATTGTATTAATCGGTGTCGAACTACTTAATACTTCTGCCATACCGAGTTGATAATTGTTATTAGAACCCCACGTTTGAACCGTTCCATTCCTTTTTACTGCGATACTATGCATATCGCCAGCTACGACACTAACAATATTTTTGAGCGCAAATACTTTGACAGGTGTCGCATAGTTTCGATTAGAAGATTTTCCCAATTGACTAAAACTATTAGCCCCCCAAGCAAAAACAGTTCCTTCGGTAGTTAATGCGATGCTATGTAAACCACCCGAAGATACTTTTACAATATTTTTGATTTTGGCTTGAACAGGCTTATTCTTTGACTCAAACGAACCATCTCCTAATTGACCATAATCATTCCAGCCCCATGACCAAACCGTTCCATCATTCTTAATTGCCAAACAATGAGATGCTCCAGCACTGATATAAACGATATTGTCCAATCCTTCAACTTGAACAGGCTTGTTTGTATTTTTTTGGTTTCCAACCCCCAATTGACCATTTGTATTTTTACCCCACGTCCAGACCGTTCCATCTTTTTTCAAAGCCATCGAGTGATTATAACCAGCTTCTACAGCTACTATATCATTCAATCCATATATTTTTTTGGGTAAATTACTTTTGGTTTGACTAACATGTCCCAATTGACCGTAGGTATTATCTCCCCACGTCCAGACCGTTCCATCATCTTTAAGTGCTAAACTATGACGACGACCAGCCGAAAGTGCTACGACTCCAAATACTTTTTCTACCATTATTGGCGTATTCGTATTTACAATCTCATTATCACCCAATCCCAATTGACCATACTCGTTATCTCCCCAACCCCAAATTGTACCATTTTCGCTCAATGCAAGGCAGTGATTAGCTGCACTTCCTTTGGCTAAGGCAATGATGTTATTTAAATTTTTGACTCTTACGGGAGCAGAATCATAGTTCTTTTCAATAGTACCTGTCTGACCATTTAGATTGCTTCCCCAAGCCCAGACTTGACCACCGTCTATAACTAAAGAATGTTCGAAACCTGCTGCAACTCTTGCATTAACTCGTGGATTATAGGGTTTGTAATCACCTGTATTAATAGCTAGTGTCAATAGAGCGATGCAACACGAGAAATTTAAAAATTTCATGCTCTGCAATTTTTTGTTAATGTATTTTCAAATAATTTTAATAAAATCATTCTCTATTTTTTATAGAAAAATGAATTGTTTTACTCTAATTAAAAATATTTGTCTTCATTTACTTTGGGAGAATTGATAATATTCTGACTTTTGCATTTATACTACAAAAGTAAAATATTTTACTTAGGTCGGATTTATTATTAGAGTGGTGGTGTTTTCTTATATTCTTATTTACAATAATAGGTCTATTTTTGTAAAAAATAACATCTATCGTGTCAGATTATTGTAATAGAATCCACACAATAAACGCAACTCACTACAAATCAACAATTAATCCATTACAAATAAACAAATTTAATAAATAAATTTGGGTTACGATTACAGGATAACTACTAGTCTTAAGTAACCAACGGGCCTATTGTAGTAAAGCGCTCAAAGTAGATACTTTCTGCATGGCTGATATCAAAGAGACGTATTGAAGAAAAAAAAGATGCAAGAAAATCACTTAAAAAACAAAGATAAAAAATAAAGTTTATTTATTGCGTCTTTTTTCGTATTACATCGTCTTACTCTAACCCCCTAACTATTTTTATTTATCTGAGGCCTGTTTCTATGTTGTCAGAATGGCAAATTCACAAAGCGCC
>CAKZLT010000104.1 GCA_937127195.1 uncultured Saprospiraceae bacterium | reverse complement strand
ACCTATAAGGTTTGATTGAAGTTTGATATAACCTATTTTTTTAAAATATCAACCAACCTAAATCATATAGAGCCAAATATATTCTAAAATAAGGTTAGACCAAAGCTACCTTCAATACATCTTCCATTTTCTTAACATAATGAAAAGTCAAACCTTTTATATAAGACTCTTCTATTTCTTCAACGTTCTTTTCATTTTCATGACAAAGAACAATTTCTTTAATACCTGCGCGCTTCGCTGCTAATATTTTTTCCTTAATTCCTCCAACTGGCAATACTCGACCACGCAAAGTAATTTCGCCTGTCATTGCTAAGAATGGTTTCACACTTTTTTTAGAAAAAGCAGAAGCCAAAGCGGTTAGCATTGTAATACCTGCCGATGGTCCATCTTTAGGGATTGCACCTTCAGGAACATGAATGTGAACATTTGTTTTCTCAAAAACACTGTCATCCAAGTCAAACTTTGCAGCATGAGCCTTCAAATAACTCAAAGCTGTTGTAGCAGATTCTTTCATTACATTACCTAAGTTTCCTGTTAGCGTTAAGCTACCTTTTCCTTTACTTAGGCTCGTTTCTATAAATAAAATTGCGCCTCCTACACTCGTCCACGCCAAGCCAACCACAACTCCTGGCGGCTGTTTTTCTTGATATTTTTCTCTTGAAAATTTACTTGGACCAAGAATGTCTTTAAGCTCTTTCTTTTTAACCGAGACATTATAATCTTCTTCCATTGCTACCTTTTTAGCAACATTCCTCATAACGCCAGCAACTTGTCTTTCCAAAGAACGCACACCTGACTCTCTAGTATAACTCTGTACCAAATCCTCTAGCACATCTTTATTCAATCGAATTTGCTTACCATTTAGTCCATGCTCTTTTCGTTGTTTTGGTACTAAATGACGTTTTGCAATTTCTACTTTTTCTTCAATAGAATAGCCACTTACTTGAATAATTTCCATTCTATCCCTCAAAGCAGGTTGAATCGTATTCAGAGAATTTGCTGTAGCAATGAATAACACTTTTGACAAGTCATACTCTAACTCCAAATAATTATCATAAAAAGTTGTATTCTGTTCTGGATCTAATACCTCCAATAGAGCAGAAGAAGGATCACCACGAAGGTCTTTTCCGATCTTATCTATCTCATCCAAGATAAATACAGGATTAGAAGAACCTACTTTCTTTAAAGATTGCATCAAACGCCCTGGCATTGCGCCTATATAGGTTTTTCGGTGCCCACGAATCTCAGATTCATCATGTAATCCACCTAATGACATTCGGACATACTTACGGTTCAAGGCTCTAGCAACTGACTTACCCAACGACGTTTTACCAACTCCTGGAGGGCCAACTAAACACACAATTGGTGCTTTCATATCTCCTTTCAGCTTCAATACAGCCAAATGTTCGATAATACGATCTTTCACCTTATCTAACCCAAAGTGATCATCATCCAATATTTTTTGTGCCTTCTTTAGGTCAAAATTATCTTCCGTATATTCTTCCCAAGGTAAGTCCAGTAAATTTTCTAAATAGGTAATTGTAATTCCGTAATCTGCCATTTGAGGATTGATTCGGCGTGCTTTTTTGAGTTCTTTTTCAAAAGTAGCTTTAACCTTATCATTCCATTTTTTGTCCTTAGCTCGTTTTTCCAATTCATTAAGTTCTTCTGATTGAGGATTTCCTCCAAGCTCTTCTTGAATCGTTTTGAGTTGCTGGTTTAAAAAATAATCTCGTTGCTGCTTATCCAAATCACCTCGAACTTTAGACTCAATTTGGTCTCTTAGCTCAAGTAGTTGCAACTCATTATTCATATATCCCATAATCAATTTAGCCTTCTCTATCAAGTCATTTGTTTCCAATATGACTTGTTTATCTTTCGTCTTTACAGACAAATTAGAAGAAATAAAATTGAGTAAGAAAGTATTTCGTTCAATATTTTTCAGCATTACTCCCGCCTCAGGGGGAATATTTGGCGAAAGCCTAACAATACGTTGCGCCAACTCTTTAATAGAAGTTACGTAAGCCAAAAACTCTTTAGAATCATTGGGAGCATGACTAGGCAATGGCATAATTCGCGCTTCCATAAAAGGCGTTTCAGCTACCATTTCTTCTAGTACGAATCGCTGTTGTCCCTTTATAATTGCTGTTGTTGTACCGTCTGGCACTTTCAATAATCGAATAATTTTGGCAACCGTTCCTACATGAAATAAATCATCCGCAGTAGGCGACTCAATTCGAGCATCTTTTTGAGAAAGTACCCCAATCATTTTATTTCCTTTGTAAGCCTTCGTGATGGCTTCGATAGATTGTTGTCTACCTATTGTAATAGGAATTACAACTCCTGGAAATAAAACAGTGTTTTTGAGTGGTAAAATAGGAATCGGAGTTCCAAAATCTATATATGGAGTTTCTTCATCTTCATCCATTGGAAAAAGAGGAATCATATCGTCCTCTTCCATATCCATCGGCGGTACTGCATTCCAATCATCAAAGATGTTACTCATTTTTTATTATTTTGATAACCATTTAACAAGCAGAATGTATTAGAAATAAATTCTGTAACTTTTCTATTCATTGCTAAATAATTACGTTTTTTTCGGTAAAATGCGTTCAAAATTATATCTTTTCTCAACAAATAACTAAACCGTCAATTTGTCAGAAGTTACTAATCCTAAAGCAGTTAGTAAATTAGGCAAGTTCTATGCCATGGCTTAAAATTGTTTTTTTTGAATGTTTTTCTATAAAAAACGTCTTTCATACCGACTAATTGTCATTTGAATATTTTAAAAATAAAGAATTTTGACTGTTTTAAGTATATGAACAAAAGTAATCTTGTATTCTGAATTTCAACGCCACAAAAAGCATTTGTTAAAACAAATTTTAAAGCGCTCTGATTTCTTTTTATAAAAAAATGTTTAAAATGAAACTGTTTATCTGACTTTCAACGTATTAACAAATAGTTTTATCATAAAAAAGAATATATTTGGATCTCGTATCAATGGCATAATTTTTACGTCAATAATATATCAAGACAATCAAGAACCGAAATTATACGTTTTATAATAACTTGTATATCAAGTCTTTTTATAAAAAAGCCTCAAAAGCAATTGATAAATTCAACACAATATTTATGAAACAATTAGTATTCGTACTATTAATATTAGCTGTAACCATTCAAAGTTATGCTAATCCGAGTCCTTTCAAGCCACTACCTACATCTATCTACATTGTTCAATTAGGAGCTTTTTCTAATCCACAAGTTGATGATTTTTCTAAAATAAAATCAATCGGGCATATTTATACTGAGCAAGTAGGCAAAGTTCAACGTGTTCTTTTGGGGCGATATGAAGCAGAAGGTAATGCTCAGACATCATTAGCTGCTGTTCATGCCGCAGGTTTTTCAGATGCTTTTGTTGCTAACCGAAAAATTAATCCTGATGCAATGATTTATAGCATTCAATTAAAAACCTATGAAGCAGGTGAAAATATTGAATGGAATAAATGGAGTGAATTCAGTAATCTTCAAGTCAATTTATCCGACGATGGCAAGGTCAAAATTCTAACAGAAACTGCTAATAATATCACTGACATCAATCGTGTTTTGCAAGAAGTGCGAGCTAGAGGTGTTAAAGGAGCATTTATTAAACATATCAATAAGAGTTTAATTCACAAGGTTTCAGCTTTCGAAATGGCAATCAATCAGCGTCAGTTAATGAGTATCGGACAGGTTGATTTTTCGGCAGGAAGTGATATTCAAGGTGATATTACAATTAAAGGTGGATTATTAACTGCAAAGCCGAGTGATGTTCCTGTTGCTTATGATGAGTATAATAAAGAATCTCGTAACTCTGTAAAGCAATTACAGTCTTTATTATCAGAAAATTCTAATTATAGGGGAGAAGTAGATGGCGTTTTTGGTCGAGGTACTAAGGATGCTTTTGAAATGTTTGAAGATAAGAATGGTCGCTATGCATTATATAAAGAGCGTGCTAAAAATCGTAAAGAAATCTCGTTTAAAGGTGGTTTGCAAGAATTTGTAAATTTAGTTTATGATAATCCGTTGATGGCTTATGGTGGTTTAAAAAATGAAACACACCCGATGGCTGACGTTTATCTAGCCTATATGTATTATACAGGAAAAGCTAATCCTAAAGAAGCGGATAAGCAAGCGTTGGTCAATAAGTTGATGAATAGTGCTATTCAAAGAGTTTTTGTAACAGGAACTTTTAAAGGAACGACCGAACTAGATTTTACTAAAACATATAATTATGATAATCTAAATATATTGATTCGTCACATAAGCTATATGCAAGATGCCATGCAAGATCCTCCTTCATTACCTTGTTGGTTGTTTGAAAATCATCCAGAAGAGGCTGCTAGTATGTTTAATCGCTTATATTCTATGGTTTCGGGTTGTGGTGATTTTATGGAATGGGATGAGTTAAAAGTACTCAAAACGATTGCAGAAGACCTTGATCCTGTTAATCATTTAACACTCGGAAAAGCTGATGATAATATCAGAATGGCTTACGACTCACGTCGCGCTCAATTGTACTTAGCCCCGACTATTTCGCAAGATGAAGCAATGGTTATGGAAACTTGGAATAAGCGTCTTTGGACTGCTTTGGGTACATGGAGACAGTCTGATGCATTACACGAAAAGATGGTAACGCCGCTTGAAATCGCTTATTACCGTGGTTTAGTGAAGTTAGAAAATCACTATATGGGTCGTGGTTTTACTCAACAGGAAGCACACGTTTTAGGTTTGGGTGTTTTGAGAACGGTTGTGAATTATCACTTGAATACTTATGTGAAGTAGAATAGAGATAAAGAGACTGCGTTTTCAACGCTTAGAGAAAAGAGAACTTTTATAAGTTGCCTTTTTCAGGACGGGACATTTTTTTATAAAAAAAGGGAACTAACATTTACGGTTAGTTCCCTTTCTATTTTTAATCAAAAGCTTTATTTAGGCTCATCCGAAGCAAAATCAAAAGTATTGATAAAACCTGTATTAAAATCACCTTCAATAAACTTTTCGTTATCCATCAATTTCAAGTGAAAAGGAACAGTTGTATCAATGCCTTCTGTGATAAACTCACCTAAAGCACGTTTCATCTTTGCAATACATTCATCTCTTGTCTGTGCCTTACAGATTAGTTTGGCAATCATTGAGTCATAGTGCGGAGGAATCGAATAACCCGCGTAAACGTGTGTATCTACCCTTACTCCATGACCTTTTGGACTGTGAAATGATTTGATGCTACCAGGACTTGGTCTAAAGTCTTTATAAATATTCTCCGCATTGATACGACATTCAATCGCATGAAGTGTTGGATAATAATTTTTACCAGAAATAGGAATTCCCGCAGCGATTTTGATTTGTTCTTTGATTAAATCAATATCAACTACCTCTTCCGTAACCGTATGTTCTACCTGAATACGAGTATTCATTTCCATAAAGTAGAAATTACGATATTTATCTACCAAAAATTCAACTGTACCTACTCCTTCGTATTTAATGAACTCAGCGGCTTTGATAGCTGCTGTTCCCATACGTTCACGAAGTTCTTCTGTCATAAACGGAGAAGGTGATTCTTCTACTAGTTTTTGATGACGACGTTGAATAGAACAATCTCTTTCTGACAAATGACAAGCTTTACCTGTTTGGTCTCCTGCTATTTGAATTTCGATATGGCGTGGTTCTTCAATGAATTTCTCCATGTAAATACCATCATTCGAGAATGAAGCTCTCGCTTCATTACGTGCCATATTCCAGTTATTTTCAAAATCTTCTGGTTTCCATACGATACGCATTCCTTTACCACCGCCACCAGCAGTTGCTTTCAGAATAATCGGATAACCAACTTCCTCAGCAGTAACAAGCCCTTCTTTGACATTTTTTACTAAGCCATCAGAACCAGGTACAACAGGTACGCCTGCTTTAATCATCGTTTCTTTAGCGGTGACTTTATCACCCATTTTACGAATCATAGCAGCACTAGGACCAATGAACTTAATACCATACTCGGTACAAATCTCTGCAAAGTCAGCATTTTCAGACAAGAAACCATATCCAGGATGAATAGCATCAGCATTAGTAATTTCTACTGCTGCCATCAAACTCTGTACATTCAAATAAGAATCTTTGGAAGAAGGAGGACCAATACAAACAGCTTCATCTGCAAATCTTACATGAAGACTTTCTTTATCAGCACTTGAATATACAGCTACTGTTTTTATCCCCATTTCTCGACAAGTACGAATAATTCGTAATGCTATTTCTCCTCTATTTGCTATTAAAATTTTATTGAACATCTCTCTTTCATTTTTTCAATATTTTAATATCTCATATCAAAATATGAATAGTGAATACCTTACTATTTTTCATCAAAATAGCTATTACTAACTTGGGTCTACTAAGAATAAAGGTTGTCCATATTCAACAGGTGTAGCATCTTCGACAAGTACTTTTACAATAGTACCGCTTACTTCTGCCTCAATCTCGTTGAACAACTTCATTGCCTCTACAATACAAACCACTGAGTTCGTACTTACTTTATCACCAACTGTAACATAAGCACCTTTTTCTGGTGATGAAGAGCGATAAAAAGTTCCTACAATCGGAGATGTAATTTCTATATATTTTCCTGCATCCTCGTCTTCAGTAGCTGGAGCTGCTGGCGTAGCTGCTGCTGGAGCAGCAACAGGTGCTGGCATAGGAGCAGCTTGAGGAGCAGCGTATTGTGGCATTGGGTAAGATGGCATTGCACCACCCGCAGCAGGAATCGTTACGATTTTTGTTTCCGTAATCGTTTCTGGCTGACTCACGTAGTCTTTAGAGCGAATACTTAATTTGAAGTCTTTATCTTCTAGGTTGAATTCTCTAAGACCTGTTTCGCTTACTAATTTTATGATTTCTTGAATTTGATTAAAGTCCATAAGTCATGATTATTTTGCGCGTTCAACGTAACTTCTATTACGTGTATCAATTTTTATAGAATCACCTTCATTAATAAATAAAGGTACTTTTATTTCTGCTCCTGTTTCTAGCGTAGCTGGTTTTCCTGCATTGGTAGCAGTATCTCCTTTTACTCCAGGCTCAGTATAAGTTATTTTGAGCGTTACATGCATAGGAATTTCACACTGCAATGGTGTTTCGTCCTCAGCACTAAACAGTATCTCTACCTCTGTTCCTTCTTTAATCAAATCATGATTTGGTATAAACTTAGGAGGAAGCATGATTTGGTCGTAAGTTTCGTTATTCATAAAATGATAAGATTCTCCATCATTATACAAATATTGATATTTACGTCTTTCGACTCTTACTATGGTAATTTTATGACTAGAAGGAAAAGTATGAGTAACTACTTTACCATTCGTCATACTTTTTAGTTTTGTACGAACGAATGCTGGTCCTTTTCCCGGTTTAACGTGTAAGAATTCTACGATAGAATAAATATCGTTACTGTGTTCTATACACAGGCCATTTCTAATTTCAGACGTGTTAGCCATTGATTAATATATTATATTATTGGTTCTTTTTTTCTTAAAAAAAAGTCAATAAGTTGATTTCTAAAAGTAAATTGCGTACAAAGATATTAAAACTAATGAAATGATAGCATTACTACTCTTCAAATCATTTGGGATTAAATAACTAAAAAAAATAATTAATTCCTTACCATTTTCAATAAAAAATACCAAAATATAAATTTAGTAAAAATTTGATTTCCGTTTTTTTAATAAAAAAAGCTTTTAAATTTAATGATAATACTCCAATTATTAGGTCTTTAGGGAGTAGGAAAAAAATAACCTACCAGTCGAACTTATTATTTTTCAT
>CAKZLT010000103.1 GCA_937127195.1 uncultured Saprospiraceae bacterium | reverse complement strand
CTGTCTAAAAAGGGCTAAAGCTTGCAATTCATTCTGAAAACCACCATTGACACTATCGGTTTGATTGAGTGTTAGCCCTGTTTCGGAAAGCATTCGACCATATTCGAGCGTATCTTTCACGGTATCAAAATGGACTAGCGCGTCAAATTGCCATTTATAACTTTCTTTGTAGAACCCTTTTTGATAATAAAAATACCCTAGATATTTTTTTGCAATACCAACGGCATGTTCATTTCCAAAGCGTTCTGCACGTTCAATTGCTTTTTTGAATTGATTCAAAGCCAAATTATCATCGCCAGCTTGCAAATAAACCATTCCTGTTTTGACCATAGTTTCGACAACCAATGGGATTTTTTTTGCTTTATCATAAGAACGTTCTGCGCGTTTGAGGTAAACGATAGCCCGTTCTGTATCATCCATGCCCAAAAAAGCATCCGCTATATATGTTTCTGTTAATGCTATATTTCTACGGTCTCTTTTTTTCTTAAAAATAAGAAATGCTTTTTGCAAAGATTGTTTGGCCAAGTAATATTCCTTGACTTCTAAGTGAGCAATGCCTTTTTCTAAATATATTTTTTTTAGAATATTAACAGATTTAGCAGAATCTGTTACGGCAGAAAGTGCCGAATTATAAGCGCGAATAGCCTCTTGAAATAAACGTTGTTGCGTGTAAGCTTTGGCAAGTGCGAAGTTGGTTTGAATTACTTTTTCTTTATCATCCAAATTTTGGGCGAGCGCAATAGTTGGCTGCCCATATTCAATGACTTTGAACGCCTGTTCGTCAGCCGAAAAACCTTGAACGAGCTTATAAAGTGCATTTAATTTTTCGGTATCTTGTATAATACGACTGGCAATACTATCTGGAGTAGTAGCTTGTCCGAGTAGGAGTGTGGTGAAAAATAAAGAAATTAGAAGTATTAAATGTTTCATATTGCCAATTGTGTGCTTTGGCTATGAAGATATTTAGTTTTTTTGAATTTATAGAGAGAAAAGGAAATTGATTTTAAGAAATGATTTGAAACCATACAGAATATAAACAACAAGTTAGAGACTTGCCTGCTTGTTGAGAACGGCAGGCAAGTTTCATTTTTAATTTTTGTATGTTTTTTTAAAAGAACCAAAGCTATTTTTCTAATTTCAAACTAGCTTGCTTAGCTAATTTAGCTTTACGAATTTTTTTTTGGTCATTATTACTTTCATAAATAACGTATTGTTCGTATTTAACAGCATCTTTATCGACCCAAATATCTTTTCCTATATTACAAAGAACTATAAATTCTCGATACATTTGATTTCCTAAATCTGTTCGAGATTCAACCAAAATATCTCTATCTGAAACCTTGTCATGCTTTCTATTAATCGCATCTTCAAACAATCTAGCACACTCTTTGACTTTATCAATATGAATTTGAGATAAGCCTGTTTCTTCCAAAAAAGGAAATAATTGAAGCGCGACTCGAACGACTCTTCTACCACAGAATAATAATTGAGCATCAGTCATGTCACCCATTTTGGATGTTCCAAATTTTCGATAACGTCCTGAACGGTTGTTATATTTGATAGCAACGCGGGTCATAACGCTTCTGATTGCGACTTTGAGTTGTTCACTAGCGGTTTTTTTCTTTTCAGTAAAATCCATTTGTTCGCCTAACATTTCGTCATCACTAGGCAAATTATCAAGCTTTGTACACAAATCCTTGAAACTCTGAATACGCTCTTTTCCAAAACTATATGTTGTAAAATCCGCAATATCTCTTTCTGCATACCTAATACGCTCCATACACTGCATATAAAGGTCAGCATCTGGGAAATTATATTCTCTATTTGTGGATTGTTTTTTCATTATTTGAATGATTTTGTTAAACAAATATAAATTTATTTGATTAAATACGCAAATAAATGATTAAAACATTTTAATATTTTACTCATTTATGTTTTTATTACAATCAAAAAGTTTTTAAAAAACAATTAATTGACTTTTGTTTAGTTTTTTTATTATAAAAATAAGCAAAAAGGTGATTCTGGATTCTAGTTTCTAGATTCTGGTTTCTGCTACCGCTGTTTTTGAGAATAGCGGCAGCAGAAACAAGAATCTAGAATCCAGAAACTAGGATAATTCTAGAAATTCCTGTAAAATATTTACATTAGCAGCAAATGTGTTAGAAGGAAATTTTTCAAATAAGAAAATATGGCAGAAAGGAAAACAGTAGGTGTAATAGGAGCGGGGAGTTTTGGAACGGCAGTGGCTAATTTATTGGCGTATAACGTAGATGTATTGCTTTATGCTCGAAATGAAAAACTAATTGAACAAATCAACGAAACGCGCCAGCATAAAGGAGTTGTGCTTCACGAACGAATAAAAATGGTGAATAGCCTAGAGTTGGTTGCAAATGAATGTGAGTTAATTTTTCCTGTTATTCCTTCTAACAATTTTCGGGATTTGATGCGAACACTTGCGCCGTATTTGAAGCCTTATCATTTTTTGATACATGGAACAAAAGGCTTAACGGCAGAGGGTGAAGAGATATTGAGTGGTAAAAATATCTATACAATGAGTGATGTCATTGCTCAAGAAAGCTCAGTAGTGAGAATTGGCTGCCTTTCTGGCCCAAATATTTCTAAAGAAATCTTAGCGGGGCAACCTGCTGCAACGGTTATTGCAAGTCGATTTAAAGAAGTGGTTGATATGGGCAAATCGGTCTTGTCTAGTCATTTGATGCAGGTTTATAGTACCAAAGATATTCGTGGTGCAGAGTTGGCTGGGGCATTCAAGAATATTGTTGCAATAGGAGCAGGAATCGTTGGAGGATTGAATCTAGGTAGTAACGTTTGGGGTTTATTGATTACACGCGGATTGAATGAAATGATACATTTGGGAAAAGCACTAGGAGCAGATGTGAAGCCATTTTTGGGCGTTGCAGGAATAGGTGATTTGGTGGCAACAGCTTCGAGCCGAAACAGCCGAAATTATACGGTTGGCTATCATTTGGCTCAAGAAAAAAGCCTAGAAGAAATAATCGAAATGATGGAAGAAACGGCAGAAGGGATTCAAACGGTACGGTTTGCCAAAAAAATCGCTGACCAATACAACCTACAAGTTCCGATTACAAGGATGGTTTATCGTATTTTGTATGAAGATTATAAGGCAAAAGATGCTTTTGAGTTTTTGATTAGAATAAAATATGTTAATGATGTGGATTATTTGTAAAGTAGAAAAGAGAAAAGAGACCGCCCTTCGGGCTAAGAGAAAAGAGAGTTATAGCGTGAATCTTTATAAGTCGCGATTATAAAAAGCATCGGACGCCTTAAAGGCGTCCGATGCTTGGTATCCTCAAAAGGAAACTATAACTCTCTTTTCTCTTAGCCCGAAGGGCGGTCTCTTTTCTCATATTCTATTTAAAATGCATATTCATTCGCTTCAATCATTTTCTTAGCGATTGCTCTACGAGCTTTTACCACATTTACACCATCAAATTTGGTATAACGTTTAACGCCCATTGTCATAATTCTCAACTCATCACCTTCCGAGAATGAGAATAATGCATCTTTAGCATTTTTTGCAATTCTGTCATTAGCATCTTGCATGAACACACTCAAAATATCATTGTGAGCGCTCATTTCATCATCTGATTTTTTATCTGCTAACTTCTGAATACGCAATAAAGTTGACTCTGCATTAAATACATCAATCATAATATCAGCGATATTCATCACAATCATTTGTTCTTTTCGCAAGTTCAAATTACCATCCATTTGAGCTTTTGCTGCTGCGCCAGCTACAATCAAAAGTACCTTTTTGAAGTCTGCCAAAGCTTTCACTTCTTTACCATATTTGCCTTCAATTGTTGCAAATGACGGCATAGAAGCCAATTCTTTTTGAACAGCCCAAGCTGGACCAACTAGATCCAATTGACCCTTCATTGCTTTTTTCAATAGCATATTAACGGCTAACAAACGGTTAATCTCGTTAGTACCTTCATATATTCTATTGATACGAGAATCGCGGTAAGCTTTAGCTGCACCGTACTCTTCCGAAAAACCTAAACCACCGTGAACTTGTACATTTTCGTCCATTACAAAGTCCGTTACTTCCGAACCATATACTTTGATAATTGCACACTCTACCGAGTAATCTTCTGCTGCTTGCATCATTGCATCAGCATAAGACATTCCTTCTGCCAATGATTGATTTTTCATATCACTAAGCATATCAGAAACACGGTAAACCGTTGATTCTAAAGCAAAGTTACGAATCGCCATTTCGGCTAATTTATATTGAATTGCACCGAAGTTAGCAATAGGTGTTTTGAACTGAACGCGCTCATTAGCATATTTAACAGCCATTGTTGCACCCATTTTGTTACCACCCATGCACATTGCGCCCAACTTGAATCGCCCAACGTTTAATACATTGAAAGCAATCAAGTGACCTTTTCCTATTTGCCCCAAAAGGTTAGTAACAGGAATGTGTACATTTTCTAAAAAGACCTGACGAGTAGAAGAACCTTTAATACCCATTTTGTCTTCTTCTGCACCTAAAGTCAAACCTTCTGTGCCTTTCTCAACAATAAAACCAGTAAATTTATCACCATCAACTTGCGCAAAAACAGTGAACACATCAGCGAAACCGCCATTTGTAATCCACATTTTTTGACCATTCAAGATATATTCTGTACCATCTTCCGAAAGTGTAGCAATTGTTTTGGCTGCTAAAGCATCCGAACCAGAACTAGGCTCAGTTAAACAATAAGCGGCTTTTAATTCGCCTGTGCTTAGTTTTGGTAAGTATTTTTGTTTTTGTTCTTCTGTACCAAAGTACAAAATAGGTAACATTCCGATACCTGTATGTGCTGCAAATGAAGTGGAAAACGAACCGCCTCCTTGACCGAATTCTTCTGTAATAAGGGTTACAGTATTAGTGTCCATTTCCATTCCGCCATAAGCCTCAGGAATGTGCGCACCCAAGATGCCTAGCTCTCCAGCTTTTTGAAGTAATCCAACTTGATTAGCAATTTTGTGTTGTTTGGGTTGAACCTCCTGAATGATAAAATCACTACACATTTCGCGTACCATTCCTTGTTCCTCATTCATGTCTTCTGGTGTGAAAACATCTTGATAGTTTGTGTTTTTAATTACAAACTCTCCACCTTTTAGTACTTTTGTTTTATCCATCAAAGTAGTTTCCATTTACTTAGTAATTTTATTAATTATGTGTTAAATT
>CAKZLT010000102.1 GCA_937127195.1 uncultured Saprospiraceae bacterium | reverse complement strand
CTCTAATTGGTAAAAACTTATGGGTTTATGCACCTGAAATCAAACACTTTGATCCAGAGCAAATTGCTTTTCAAGGACAAGGTTTCGTGAGTGGTGTTGAGGATATGAGTTATCCATCGACTAGGAGTTTTGGTTTGAGTTTGGGCTTTGATTTTTAGAGTGTTTCACGCAGAGTTCGGGGAGAAGCAGAGAACGCAGAGTGTTTTTTGCTTTTGTTTGTGATTCGTTTCACGCAGAGTTTCGAGAGAAGCAGAGTTTTGAGAGGTGTTTTTTCTTTTTTTATAAAAAATAAAAATAACTATAAAAAATAACCTCTGCGCACTCTGCTTCTCCCCGAACTCTGCGAGAAATAAAAATAACAATAATGAAATTTAAAATATCTATTATAATAGTATGCTTATTCGCGGTGACTTCATGCACTGACGATTTTACAGAAATAAATACCAACCCAAATGCACCTGTAGAAGTAGAGCCTAGCTTATTGCTACGGAATGTACTTTGGGAATCGGGAGAAAAATTATCATGGGAAGGATTTGTGGCAGGAAGTCTTTTGGCGCAACAAATAGCCTTGATTGATTTTAATAATTTTGATAGACATGATTTGACAGGTGTGCAATTTGGCGGAAATCCTTGGCCAATACTTTACACTTTGATGCGTGATAATGAAATTATATTAGAGCAATCTAGAGCAAATCCAGCTTACGCAAAATATGAAGGTCCAGCGTTGATTTTGAAAACTTATTTGGCTGGAATTACGACTGATTTATTTGGAGATATACCGTATTTTGAGGCTGTTTCTGGAAAGTCAGGTGTGGTTTCTCCTGCTTATGATTCGCAAGAGGATATTTATAATTCGACTAATGGACTATTAGATAATTTAGAAAAAGGAATTGCAGCTATTCAAGCTACATCAGGGAATAATACTTTGGCTTTTGATGGTGATATTCTTTATGGTGGAAATTTGAATAATTGGGTAAAATTTGCCAACTCATTGAAAATCAAATATTTGATGCGTATGTCAGATGTAGGAACTTCAGTGAATTTGAAGTTGCAAACTATTTATGATGAAGGAAATTATATCAAAACACCTGAGCAAAATGCAACTTTTGATTTCTCAACTGCACAACCTAATAACTTTAGAATGGCAACTGCGCGTGCTGGAGATTTTCAAGTTTTTGTGATGGCATTGACGATGGAAGAAGTCTTGAAAAATTTGAATGACCCTAGAATTGAGGTGTTTTTTAGACCTACAGCTAATACTCCAACAGCTTATCAAGGTACTTTGAATGGACCAAATACGGCTGAAACACCTGTTAATGCAGGAGATGTTTCGTTTGCGGGAACTATTTTTAGAGAAAGAACAGGCGATTTGGATGCTAATTTTATGACGAGTTTTGAGACTAATTTGTTATTAGCAGAAGCAGCAGAACGTGGTTTATTGTTTGAGCCAGCTCAACCTTTGTACGAAATGGGCGTAACACAAGCTTTTGAATATTGGGGCGCGACAATGCCTACCGATTACCTCACTGCTGGTGATGCGGCTTATGGTACAAATCCGTTAGAGCAAATTGCAACTCAAAAATGGATTGCTAATATAGGAAATGGTTATGAGTCGTGGATTGATTGGCGAAGAACTGGTTTTCCTGCATTGAAGACGATTTCTGCGAGTTTGAATAATGATTTAATTCCTGTTAGAATGCCTTATCCAAATACAGAAGCAGCGTTGAATACAGTGAATTATAATGCTGCAGCAAGTGCTACGAATGATAATAGTGTGAATGCTAAGGTTTGGTGGGATGTGAATTAATTAAAAATTAGTAATTAACAATTAATAATGCTTTTATTAGTATTTTAAGCGTCCGACGTAGGGAGGTAAAAAGAATTTCTAAAACTGTGTCCAATTTTTGCTAAAAAAGCAATTCTGAAATTTAGGGTTTTAATTCATATCCTATTTTAAAGTTAAGAATTTTTGCAAAAGAAAACAAACACTTTCAATCTATTGATAATCAAAGACTTACAATTGATTAATTGTAAGTAATTTCTAATGTTTGTTTTAAACACGCAAAACTAGAATTGTTTAGTTCTCTTAAGTACAGCCATTTTTTGACAAAAAACTGGTCATAAAAATGGGTTTATTTTAAGAAAATTTGAACATGCTTTTAAAACTAGCTTTTTATTGCAAAAAATGGGAACAGTTTTGAAACGTTTTACCTGCCTACGTCCGACGCTTATTTAATTTTATAAATATTTACAAATGAAAAAGGCAATTATTAATTATTAATTGCTAATTATTAATTAATAATCTGTGAACGAATTAACATATCAATGGCTATTAGTGATTGCTTCGAGTGTGATATTATTTTTAATATCGCCTTATTCTCGCACTACTAAGGAGTTTTTTAGAGCAACAACCAAAGAGAATACAACGCCAAACGTCTGGTTATTGACCAGTAGTTTGGTTATTTCTTGGATATTTGCAAAGTCAATTACTAATGCGGCAAACCTTGGTTTGAGCTTCGGAATGGTGGGCGGAGTCGCTTATGCGGCTTATTATTTGTCATTTTTGGTGGCAGGAATTGTCATTTATCAGATGCGTGTCAAAGGTGGTTTTGAGAGCTTACATCACTTTTTGCAGAGTAAATTTGGTCGAAATGCAGTGATTGTATTTTCGTTGTTGATAGGTTTTCGATTGTTCAACGAAGTCTGGTCAAATACAATGGTGATTGGAACGTACTTTGGTGAAAAAGGCTCGACTCAATATTTTTTATCAATAATTGTATTTACCATTTTGACTTTAGGTTATACTTTAAAAGGAGGTTTGAGAAGTTCGTTATTGACCGATTTGATACAAATGGTGCTTTTTGGAGTTCTATTATTTATAATATTAGGTATTATTTTACCAAAAAAAGGTGGTGATGTCGGCGCGTTTGTGAGTTCTGGAGAATGGACAATGGCAGGTGGAATTAATCTACTTTTTGTGGCATTGATACAATCGTTTAGTTATCCTTTTCATGATCCTGTTTTGACCGATAGAGGTTTTATAGCTTCACCAAAAGTGACTTTGAAGAGTTTTATTATTGCAACTTTTATTGGTGCGCTTTGCATTTTGTTGTTTTCATTTGTTGGGATTTTTGCACAAATGGAAGGAATGGAAGGACAGGCAGCGGTAGAAGTAAGTAAGACTTTGGGACTGGCGATGATGCTGATAATGAATTTTATAATGATAACTTCCGCAGCATCAACTTTGGATAGTACGTTCAATTCTTTTTCAAAAATGTTGGTAGTTGATTTGAAATTCACCAAAAATATAACGGTTACGAATGGTCGAATCGCGATGATAATTGTGGCTCTAGTCGGAACTTTACCTGTCTTTTTGAATCCAACTATTTTGTCTGCAACCACAGTTAGTGGTACAATGGTAATAGGTTTAGCACCTATATTTGTATTCTGGAAAGCTAAAGTTCCAAAGTTATCTTTTCATTTGGCAGTTGGAATTGGCGTTGTATTTGGGCTTTTGTTGGCTTTCAAAATGATACCTAACGGATTAATTTTCTTTGAAGGAAAATACGGAGATTTACTTTCTGTCAATATAATCGGAACGGTATTTTGTTTGATTGGATTCTGGTTACCAGTGGCATTTAAGCGGTAATTTTCTAGTTTTTTGAAAAAAGACTTTTGAAGAAAATTTTTAGAAAACTTCGACCTTCTTGAAAAAGAACTTTAAAATTCATATTCGTAAAAACGATTCCTGGACGCAATTCAACTGTAACAGGATGAAGTTTAAGAGCTTTTTGTTTGGCAGTATTGAATACAAACTCCAAGTCGAATAGATAACGGTCAATAGTGGTTTGAAGGAATAAGACTTTTCCTTTTTTATTAAAACCCTTCAAACCACATTGCGTATCTGTAACGGGAAGGCTCAACAGGTTTCTAACAAAAAATTTCAAGGTTTTAGAAATCCAAATTCTAACTTTAGGAACAGATTCATAATAGACTTCACTACGAACTCCAATAGAGACATCGCTTCCTTTTTTTAAATCTTCATAAATTCGAAGGAAACTTTCCATTTCGTAAGGGAAATCAATATCCGTATAAATACAAAGGTCGTTTTTGGTCTCTGCGACACCTTGCCTTAGTGCGTAGCCTTTTCCTCTATTCTTTTTATATTCAATGAATTGAAAATTACGAATAACGTCTTTCAAAGCCCAAATTAATGTTGGTTCTACCTTTTGAGATGAACCATCATTAACAATATAAAGATAGAGTTCTACATCAGGCAAAGCTGATTTTAGGGTATTCATAGCATTAATAATTCGCTTTTCCCAATCAGGCAAAGGATTATAGCAAGGCAAAACAATATCTAATTTCGTGGTTTCTTGCACTAGATAAGTAGCTTTTTTTATAAAAAAATGGAATAAGTGAAGAAAAATAAATAAGTTGCACCATTATACAACTTTATTTTTTTATTTAAAAGTGCTTAAAAAATTAAG
>CAKZLT010000101.1 GCA_937127195.1 uncultured Saprospiraceae bacterium | reverse complement strand
TTTTCATTTATACTTCGTTAAAAATACTCGCCTTAGCGATGCTAGGACTGTGTTTTTTGCCTCGTCTAAATAAAAAATAATGCCATTCTTTGTGGTAGTTTATTTATTACCTACTCCCTAAATGAATAGTTTGTTCTTAATAAAGTCATTATGACGACGGAAGAAAATGAAGAAAACTACCCACTTTTAGTAAATAGAATCGTTTTAAAGGATACAATGATTTACGTTTGTCAAGATTATATTTGCAAAGTACCCATGAAAAATTTAGAAGAAGTCAAAGAAATCCTATAAATTAAGACATACTTTGGAGCGTTTAAAACAATTATTAATTATTAATTTCTAATTGTTAATTATTCTAAAACCTACAAAATCAATGAAAAAGATAATAAGAACAGCCATATTAGTAGCAATTACTATATTAATAGCTAATAGTTTGAAAGCACAGCAATCTGCACAATATAGTTTATGGCAATTTAATCAACATAATTTTAATCCAGCCTACGCAGGATTAGATAATTCATTGAGTGTCACAGGTATATTTCGCCGACAATGGGTCGGATTAGAAGGCGCACCGTTGTCTCAAAACGTTAATGTACATTTTCCTGTGGTATTTTTGAATAGTGCATTTGGTTTGAAAGTTGAAAATGATGTACTCGGAGCAGAACAGAATTTGACAGCAACAGTTACTTATGCTTATCATTTAAAATTTAACGAAAATGTATTATCAATAGGATTGAATGGTGGAATATTCCAAAAATCGATAGATGGAACATTATTAAACCCTCCAAATCAAGACCAAAATGATGATTTGATACCTCTAGGCAACGTCAGTGCAATGACACCTATCTTTAGTGCTGGTGTCTTTTTCAAAAATGAAAATATAAAAGCTGGGGTGTCGGCAAGTAACCTTTTACAGAATTCATTGCCATACACATACACTGCAAACGCAGGAATTCAATTAGTAAGAAATTATTTCGCTATATTTGCATACAAATTCGAGGTAGGGGATTTTGGGATAGAGCCAGTAGTGTTGGTAAAGTCAGATTTGGTCGGAACTCAAATAGATATTTCGACAACTGTATATTATAGTGAGAAATTATTTGGAGGAATAGCCTATAGAGGATATAGTGCTAACACAACAGATGCTTTAGCCTTATTTGCAGGATATAGAGTTTCAGAAAATTTGAATTTAGCTTACGCTTACGATATTCCTTTATCAGCATTAAATTCAGTAAACACAGGTTCGCATGAAATTATGCTAAACTACAACTTGAATAAAACGATAGGAATGCCACTTCCTACCAAAATTATATATAACCCACGATTTACATTTTAGTTCTTAACTTTTTATTTAGAAAAAAAATCGCTTAAAAAGGGCGTTTAAAGAGAGCCTCGTAGGTTATTTGTAACCTACGAGGTTTTAATTTTAAAAAAAACTGAATAAAAAAGTAAAAAGTCTATAATATTCTGTAAAATCGTGGCGTTTTAAATGTCGCAATCGGATAGTAAACATTTATTCAATGATTGTTGTCAATTTTATTGCTATTTATTTTGATACTAATTAAATAATCTATAAGAAAACTCGGGTGCCAGTTATGAAAAAGTTCTCGAAAATACTAGTTGCCGTTTTAGCTGTTATTTTAGTTTCTTCGTGTGCACAACGCGATAACGGTCAGCTAGTTGGAGTATTAGATAGACCTACTTGGAAAGGCATCAATCCTTATGGAATGGTTTACATCCCGTCAGGGACACTTCACATCGGACCAAGCGATCAAGACGTTAATCATACGCTTGTTCAACGCCCTAAATCAATTTCGATTCAGGGTTTCTACATGGACGACACAGAGATTACGAATAACGAATATCGTCAGTTTACCAACTGGATTCGTGACTCTTTAGCCCATGACATTCTTGACAACTATGCTGAAACCGACGGTGGACAACGTTACATCGATTGGGAAAATGAAGAAGTTGATTGGGAAGCAGATGAGCTTGAAGAGCTTTATTACCGCGAAAATGAGCGTTTCAGTTACAAGAAAGAATTCGATACGGATAAATTCGTATTTGAATATCAATGGATGGATTGGAAAAAAGCTGCTCATGATTACGGACAAAGTAAAAGAACGCAGTTCATCAAAAAGAACAAAGTTAAAGTTTATCCAGATACATTAGTATGGATTCGTGACTTTACTTATTCTTATAATGAACCTAT
>CAKZLT010000100.1 GCA_937127195.1 uncultured Saprospiraceae bacterium | reverse complement strand
TTTTTGCCGGAGACATACCGCGCCCCGGACTTCACTTCCTCTGCAATCACCTTATTCAGCTCTTTGTCTTTTGAATAATACACTTTTGTACCTCGATAACGGGATGGCGGTACAACCACCATCCCAATCATTGCCATCAAGTTGAGCGTTTGTCCTGTCAAATAAAGTAAAAAAATCGCTCCACCAATACCAATCGGAACCGTAAAAAGGACAATTAGTGGCTGAACAACTGACTCAAATTGTGCTGCTAATATCAAGAATAATAAACCAACGGCAATCAAAGCAATTTGCCATAATTGCCTAATATTTGCTTGGTCTTCAAAGTGTTGTCCAGAAAATACAAGTTGAAATTTATTTGCCTTTTTAGCTATTTTTTTTAATTCTTGTATCGTTTTTTTATTATAATTATCTAAGCCCAAAAGCAATGCTTCTCCCGATTTATTCGCCGTGATGTATTGATACGATTGGCTCGGAGTTACGGTGATTAATGTATTTAAAGGAATGGTTTCGCGCTTTCTATTTTGAACGGTAGCATTTTGCAACAAAGCATAAAAACCCTTTTTATTTTGACCTGTCCGAATAGGAATCGACTGTGTACTTGTTTGTAATATTCCTATTTCATTTTGATTAAAAATGGTTTTCAGTTGAGTTATTACTTCATTTTCTGAAATGTTATATTGCAAAAGCTGGCGTTTTTGGAGTTTAATATTGTATTGCGTTTGAGTTGGTGGCAGATTAATCGCTATTTTTTTATTATAAAAATAATCCGTTATCGGGATTATATCTTGCAAGGAAGGCGTAAGATTATTTTTTTGGGCAGAAATAGCTACTTCTAACGGCTTTTTATTGTTACCAAAAACATAATCAAAAACGTTTTTGAGTGCTTGACTTTCGGCACTCGCCAAGCCATGATTTGTTTTAAAATAAGTTTGTATTTCTTTTTGAAGCAATTCGGTATTTATATTTTTTGTGTATAAAAATAACTGAACTTGCTGAACCGTCGCATTATCCGCAGATAACAAAAATTGTTGCTCTCCAACTAAGCTGCTCGAATGCTCCGTATTTTTTTCAAAATGCTTCAAAAAATTTAATGTTCTTCTTTCGTTCTCTTCTAAGTTGATACTTTCGTTCCAGTTGATGTTGATTTCTACACCATTTTTAGTTAATTTAGGAAACGTTTGTTGCGGCATTTTTATTAATAAAAAATACGTTCCAACCAGCCAACCAACCACTAATACTAAAACCAACCAGCCATTTTTTAAAAATAAATCAACGCTACGTTTAAAGTATTTTTTGGAAATTTTAGCCTTTTTTGGAGTTATTAATACTTGACTTTTAGCCTTTTCTTTACCCAAATTCAATAATGTTGGTAATAAAAAATAAGCAACCAGCAACGACATTCCTAGAGCCAAAGTAATCGACATCGCTTGGTCATAGAACAACGCACCGTTGATTCCATTTACAAAAATCAACGGTAAAAACACCGAGCAAGTCGTCAAGGCAGAACTCAAAAGCGGTCGAATTACTTCATTCGCGCCTTTGACACAAGCCTCTAATTGAGATAAACCTGCATCGCTATATTGTTTGATGTTTTCAATTACAATAATCGAATTATCAATCATCAATCCGACCCCGAGTATCAAGCCAGAAAGTGAAATAATGTTAATCGACAACTTTGTTAAATAAAAAGTCAGCAACGTCATAACCAACCCAACAGGAATGGCAATACCTATCAAAACGGGACTTTTCCATGATTTAAAAAATAAAAACATGACAACAAAAGCAAAAAAAGCACCGTAAAGCAAACTCGTTTTGAGGTTGTTAATAGAAATGGAAAGCAGTTGCGTTTGGTCATTGGTTACTTCAAAATTCAACTTGGGGTAATCTTTTTTGAAAGAATTGAGCAACGTCTCAAAATTATCTTGCAAATCAAATAAACGAGAATCGGCTTGTTTTCTTACCGAAAATAAAATGCTTTCCTGCGTGTCAAACAAGTACTTTCCGCGTTCTTCGCTTGGTTTCAATACGACTGTTGCCACGTCGCGCAATTGCAAAACTCGACCGCCAATATTGATGTAAATGGCTTCAATATCTTTTTTGGAAGTCAATCCGTTCGACAATCGAACATTGTATTGATATTGTCCATCTTGAATAAGAATGCTACCGAGTTGCAGATTATTCTTTTGAATCCACTGCTCCAAATCTGCCATTT
>CAKZLT010000099.1 GCA_937127195.1 uncultured Saprospiraceae bacterium | reverse complement strand
ATCAGGAAAAGCGACATTTTTGATTAAATTATCAATAATTTCGATATACTTATTGATTTGTTTGAACTTAGATTGGCGGTTTTTAAAAACTTTTCCTGTACTGCTAGAAATACCTAGCTCCTGCAAAAAAGGTCTATTGGGTTCTATCAGGCGTTTTTTTTGTTTGTCATGCTCCAAAGTTGGTGCAGTTATAATGGTTGGTTTGCTTTTAAGTATTCGACCAATGCGCTTTTTGTTATATTCTAATGAAAAATCGCCCGCTGTCGTAAATAATCGATTACTCAAAAAAGTGTCTTTCATTAAGGATTCTATCATTGAAATACCTTCATCAACTTCAAAGTTTTTGACAATATCTTTTGTGGCATGACGAAAAGTAAAAGACAAGTGTAAAACGTCCCTAATAACCGTTAGACGAATATAAACATTGTTTAAGTCGCTCGTTTTATCAGCTTTTTTACTTAAAGTAATCTTTACAAAAGTGCTATCCGAAATCGCTCGCTGAATGTGTTCTAAGAAAGTTGCTTTCATGGCATCAAATGTAATTATAAAATTGGTAGTTTTGGAAAAGCTATTTCAGAATTATGTTTTTTTTATAAAAAATGCCTGCCAAATTTAAGGGAGTATAACACCAATTCATGCAAAGTAGTCAGTCTAGTGGTTCAACTCATAAGTAATTGTTAATTATTTGTGAGTTGAACCACTAGTTACTAAAATTCATCAAACAATGTTCGGTACAATTCTTCTACTTTTCCGATTGGAGTCACTTCAATATCATAGTTTTCTAAGTCCAAACCTTTTAAATTATACTTAGAAATAAATATTTGTTTAAAGCCCAATCTAGCTGCTTCTTGTATTCGTTGGTCAATTCGATTAACTGTTCTTATCTCTCCTGAAAGCCCAATTTCGCCAGCAAAACAAATATCACCTTCAACCGAAACATCTTCTAATGAAGAAATCAGCGCCGCTACAATGGACAAATCAATAGCAGGGTCATCAACTTTTATACCTCCTGCGATATTCAAAAAGACATCATTTGCACCAAACTGAAAGCCGCACCGCTTCTCCAGAACAGCCAAAAGCATATTCAAACGGCGCAAATCAAAACCAGTTGCGGAACGTTGAGGTGTGCCATAAACGGCAGTACTGACCAAAGCTTGCGTTTCGATAAGCATCGGACGCATTCCTTCTAGCATCGCTGCGACAGTTGAACCGCTCAGATTTTCATCATTCTGAGAAAGTAGCAATTCAGAAGGATTCGAGACTTCACGTAATCCATCAGCTTGCATTTCATAAATCCCCATTTCGGAAGTAGAACCAAAACGATTTTTGATAGTTCTGAGAATCCGATAAGTATAATGTCGGTCGCCTTCAAACTGCAAAACAGCATCTACGATGTGTTCTAAAAGTTTTGGTCCAGCAATAGAACCTTCTTTGGTAATATGTCCAATTATAAAAATAGGAATGTTGGTTTCTTTGGCAAATCGTTGCAAATCACCCGCACACTCCCTAATTTGAGAGACGCTTCCTGGCGTTGATTCTATATGAGGAGAGGCTAATGTCTGAATTGAATCGATGACAATCAATTGCGGTTCTAGATTTTGGGCGTGTGTCAAAATCTTAGAAACGTTGGTTTCTGTAAGAATGTAGCAATTTTCATTTTGAATACCGATTCTATCAGCACGCATTTTGATTTGTTCTTGGCTTTCCTCACCTGATACATATAATATATTAATAGGCATTGTCAGTGCAATTTGAAGCATCAACGTAGATTTACCAATACCAGGTTGACCTCCAATCAAAACCAAAGAACCAGCAACGATACCACCACCGAGTACACGGTTAAACTCGCCATCAGGCGTAACCGAACGCGGTGTATCACCTGCTACGATTTCTGGAATTTTGACGGGTTTGAGTTTTGGCTTTTTATCATTTGTTCTCCAAACTTGCTTTTTTTCAGCTTGCGTTTTACTTTCTTTGACTACAATTTCTTCAACATAAGTGTTCCATTCTTCGCAAGAAGTACATTTCCCCATCCATTTTGGAGAAGTCGCACCACAATTGTTGCAAGCAAATATTTTTCTAACTTTTGCCATTGATGAGTTTATTCTTTATGATTTGGATATTAGGCTTTATTCTAAATGATTTCTAAAGATAAATCATTTTATAGAAAAAGACGTTAATTTTGCTTTAGAAAGCATTTTCTATAATTCTTTGACAATTTTGCTGCCACCAGTTTTTTTAAATTATGTTATTTTATTTTACAGGAACAATGCTCATTAATCAACAGCAAAATGACTGTTAATGAGCTAGTAATTTTCAATTATCAAACAATCGACAGATCAAAGAAGTTGGTCATATCAGCTTGTGGAGAGGTTT
>CAKZLT010000098.1 GCA_937127195.1 uncultured Saprospiraceae bacterium | reverse complement strand
CCCTTTGTGAAAAATGGCGGTTTGTTTATACCTACGCCTAAGGAATACAAGCTGGGTGACGAGGTATTTATGCTGTTGACCCTAATGGACGACGCTACCAAGTTACCTGTTGCGGGCAAGGTCGTGTGGATTACCCCCTCTGGTGCTCAGGGCAATAAGACAGCGGGTATCGGCGTGCAGTTCTCGGAGCAAGATAATGGTCAAACCAGTCGTAAGATCGAAGGCTTCCTCGGCGGAGCACTAAAGGCTGACCGGCCGACACATACCATGTAAAATAGACAAAGGCGCTTCTAGCGCCTTTTTATTGCCCGTATGAATAATTTCTTAGCTACCTGTTATGCCCAAACATTCTGATTTTGATAAGCAAAAAGCATTCTATCAAACATATTGACACCAAAGGTTTGTTCTATTCCTTTTATAAAATGAACGGATTTGTCAATCGAACAGCCACTTGCGCCTGCTTGACTTTCATCTACTGATAATACAACAAAACGATTGTGAACTAATGCACCATCAGCTTTCAATTGATTGCTATGACTAACCCAACTTTTACAAAATGCTTTGATTTTGAGTTGAATTTCTTGTGCTTGTGCCGCTGAAAAGGCTTGATTGCTTTGATAAATCCATACTCTGGAAGTATCAGCTAGTATATTTGAAATTGTCATTGATTTTTTTTTGTAAAAATAGAAAATCACTCCTTTTATCAAAACCACAAACTTGATAAAGCGTTTACTTTTTTAATAAAAGTATTTTCCTTTTTAGTTCTTTATTCGTAAATAATGGTTTTATTTATACAAATTCTATAATTTAGAATTAACTTTGCGAATATTCTCTATTTTTTGTAAAATAGCTTTTATTTATAGGAAATTTTCAGGATGATTTTTAAATCATTCATTGAACACTCAATTCAACCATTTTTTACACTTATTTTTTAAAATAAAACAAAATTTCAATCAAAAATGATAGCACAAATCATTTTTACCTTAATGCTTTTAGCTTCCTTCGGGATGTTTGCGAAGCACGTCGGGCGATTACGTCGAAACATTATGCTCGGCAAACCCGAAAAAATAACGGGCAATACGGGGCAAAGATTTAAAAATATGGTTTTAGTCGCTTTTGGGCAACAAAAAATGTTCAAACGATTACTACCAGCTTTTTTACATTTAACCATTTATGTTGCTTTTATTATCACTCAAATAGAGCTAATTGAAGTTTTTATTGATGGTTTTACGGGAGAACATCGACTAATATGGCATACGGTCGAAGGTACAGCACTGGCTGGTTTATATACTTTTACGATTTCTTTTATTGAAATTCTCTCCGTTTTGGCGTTGATTGCTACTTTCATTTTTTTGGCGAGAAGGAATTTATTAAAAATTCCACGATTTCATAAACCAGAAATGAATGGTTGGCCTAAGTTGGACGGTAATTTAATCTTGTATTTTGAGATATATCTCGTCGTTTGCATTTTTATGATGAACTCAGGAGATCAAGCTTTACAAGCTTTAGACGTTTATCATCATACGGATGCTTTTGCGGTAAGTAGCCTTTTTGTTCCGATGCTTTCGGGCTTGTCACAAGGAACAATTATGATGATTGAACGCATAGGCTGGTGGGGACACTTGATTGGTGTTTTGATTTTCTTGAACTACATTCCTTATTCTAAGCATTTGCATATTTTCTTGGCATTTCCAAATACATTTTTTGCGCGATTAACCCCTAAAGGTGAATTGACTAATATGGAAGCTGTCAAAAAAGAGGTTGCGCCGATGTTTGAAATCGAAGAAATTCCTACTCCTGTGGCTACTGTTAAAGTTGCAGAATCAAAAGATTCATTTGCTAATCCTTCGGAAACTGTCGATGATATTTTTGGTAGTGAAAGCGAAGAAGAAGGCATTGCTGATATTTTTGGCGATGCAGGAAGCGAGCAAGAAGAAGGCATTGCTGATATTTTCGGTGATGCAGGAAGCGAGCAAGAAGAAGG
>CAKZLT010000097.1 GCA_937127195.1 uncultured Saprospiraceae bacterium | reverse complement strand
AAGATCGATCGTTAAGTTGAAGTCGAGTTAAGAAGAAGGAAAGAAGGTGAACTTAGAGCATGGGTTTAAGTTGGAGTTTGAGTTGAATTTATAGTTGAAGTTTGAAGCTGAAGTTAGACCTCCTGTTGGCCTTGGCATTGTAGTCAAAGCTGGCCCGTGCCACTTCTGAATTGGTGATGGGTTCAAATTCCCATATCAAAGTTCATCAAACTTGAACTTAACATGGAATTGTGGTGGTGAATCACATAAGCAATAACATTCCTCTGTAAATGTGATTCCACTGAACTATTTTTTCTATCAAATGTGCTGCTTTATTTAATTTTGAGGAAAATCACAAACAGTTTCTGCTCTGTGTCTGAAAAATAATAAAATATGTTTTTATAAAAAACGCCCTTTGCTCTAAGAGGAAAAACGTTACAAAAGGGTCTCGTTTCTCTTAGTTCAAAGGGCAGGCTCAAAATATCTTTTCTACAAATTTACTTTTTCGGTGTCCCCAAAAGATAATGTACTGTAATTCCGCCAGTCGGAATACCATTGATTTCCCAATCAAAAGTATCATTTGGATCAGCTTCTGCGATTAGGGTTTTCAACTCCTTAGGAGAGTAGCTTCTTAATACAGAAACTAAGCCGTCAAACATTGTAACAAGCGGAATAATTGGTATTAAATAAGTGAAAATAATGCGTCCCAATCGAAATGGACGTATCAAAGGCGTTAGTAAGACAACGAATATTGGTGCAAAAATAGGGCTAATAATATCTTTGAAAGTCAGTTGATAAATTTCAAAAATAGCAATAGGTTCACCACTATCTACAGCATTTTTCAGAATTTGAGCACCATCTTTTGGTCTGAAATGATGAAATGCCAAAAACATCGTTCGTAGCCCTTTGAAGTGTTTCGGAATATCTTTTGCATCGACATTTTCCTTACTGTAACTAATATAATTATCTAATGCACTGACTTTTTCAAAGCCTTTTTCATTTGGATAAAAATCGGTTAAAGTAATGTCAACAGGATTTCCAGAGGCTTGAAAACGCTGACTGATCTTGACCATTCCGCCACCACCTCCTGAACCTGTATCAATGATTGCACGCGTATCTGTAGCTGCTAACCCGCGTTCCAAAACAGGTTGGATATTTTGATACATATCAAATTTGTCGGTAACAAACTCCAAATAATCAGTCATGTAATCCCGCAAAAAGTCAGGAAACCAACTCTGATCCATTAATTCAAAAAGATGTAATCGTGCCATATATTTATTTTTTATTTTTGTTTTTTTGAACCACAAAGAAACAAAGAGAACAAAGGAAGAAAATGCGTTTAATACTTTGTTTTCTTTGTTTCTTTCTTTGTGGTTCAAAATAATTAAGTCAACCAAAAATACATGGTAACGAAAGGAATAGTGAAAATAAGCGCGTCAAATCTATCCAAAAAACCACCATGCCCAGGTAATAAAGAACCTGAATCTTTTATTTTTAAATTTCTTTTGAACATTGATTCAACCAAATCCCCTAATGGTCCAAATATAGCTACAATAACAGCGACAGCTAACCAGTCTTTGAGGCTGAGGAAGTTAAATAATGGAACGAAAGTATAGACAACAGCCAATAATAAAGTAAAAATAACGCCTCCAATCGCACCTTCCCACGTTTTTTTAGGTGAAATACGAGGAAACAAAGGCGTTTTTCCGAATGAACGCCCTGTCAAATAAGCTAATGAATCATTCATAAAGACTAATAAAATCATTCCTAAAATGAGTTTAGGGCTTTGCATATCTTGCAATAATAAAAGCATTCCAAAAGGAATTCCAATGTAAAAAATACCTAAACTAGTGAAGCCCATGTTTTTGATTGGCTTTTGAGAATTAGCGAACATTTCAAAAAGCATCATAAAAAAAACGCCAATGATAATGCTTCCAAATATTGCAGGACTTGTGGTTGTTTCTTCATTTTTTAATAAAAAAAATACTATTAAAAATGGTAAACTAGCTAGAACAATACCTAAAATTCGTCTAACTAAATTGATTGTATTCGCTTCATTATGACTAAAAACTAAACCAAAATATTCTATTAAACAAAATAATCCTATTCCTCCAAATACGAATGCAAAAGCTATTGTATTCATTAAAGTACCAACCAAAACAACTACAACTAAACCTACTCCTGTAGCTATTCTTAATCCAAATTCTGACATAAATTGTTAATTTCTAAGTTCTTGTGCAATTTTTGATTCTTGCTAAAAATCATCAAAAGAACTAATTTCTATTGTAAGTATTTAATTGTTCTGTTTTTAGAGTATTTTTTAAAAACCAATAAACAATGCTTATAAAAAGTAAAATGCTAACTAAATACGCAAACCACGGCAATCCAACGGCGGCTTCTGTATCAATCACATTTCCTTGTTTTTTATAAAAATAAACCGCCATCACTTGCACGCCATTATTAATAAAATGCGCAAATATAGCTAACCACAAACTTCCTGACCAATAAAATAAATAACCTAATAATCCACCCAAAAACAGTCTTGGTAAAAATCCAGCGAATTGTAAATGCAAGGCACTAAATATTGCGGCACTCACCCAAATGGCAACATGAGGATTAATTTCTTTTACCAAATAATTCTGTACAATTCCTCGAAATATCAATTCTTCCCCTAGTGCAGGTAATACGGCAATCAGCCCCAAAGTTGTCAGAAATTCCCAAGGCGTTTCCATCACCAAAAGAGCCGCAGTCATATTATTGACTTGATTTTCGGCATCCGCAGCTAAATCTGGCAAGATGACCATTTGGTTCAGTTTGAGTAATAATTGAGCAATTGGAAATGCTAAAATCACCAACAAAGTACCTATTAAAAATAGCTGATAAGGAGGCAAACGATTGAGTTGAAGGAAACTAAAGGCGCGTTTTTTGTGTATTAAAAATACAAAAACAAAGCTGGGAATAATAAAAGTAAAAATCTGATTGAAAGATAAAATACCCTTTACAGTATATCTATCTTCTATCGGAGAAGTCTCAGATATTTGACCTAAAAATGCTTGTACATCAGAAATATCAAGCATTTTTGTAAAAGCAGAAAGGATTAATCCTGCTGCCATTGCAATGATTAGCCAAATAGTTAGGAAAAAAAATAGTTCTATTCTATTAGAAGTATTACTTTTATTATTAATAAAGGTCATTAGTTTTATTTTGGTAAATTTACAATAAAATTTTTCAGACTAGAAAAGAATATTTTTCAGACAAATAATTTTTTTTAAAAAAAATCGAACAACCTGTTTTTTAGATGGTTGTTTATTGATTAGAACTCAATCCAGTTCAATACTTTTGAACGCTATATAATAAGAAGGAAAAAATGGTAAAGATAGGAAATGTAGAATTAGGAGATTTTCCATTATTACTGGCACCGATGGAAGATGTCAGTGACCCACCGTTTCGTGCATTATGCAAGGAACAGGGCGCAGATATGATGTACACGGAGTTTATTTCGGTTGAAGGATTGATTCGAGATGCAACAAAAAGCGTTCAAAAATTAGATATTTATCCAGATGAACGCCCTGTTGGAGTTCAGATATTTGGTGCGGAAATTGACTCGATGCGACGAGCTGCGGAAATTGTAGAAGATGCCAAGCCAGAAGTTTTAGATATTAACTTTGGTTGTCCTGTCAAAAAAGTTGTTTGTAAAATGGCTGGAGCAGGTATTTTGCAAGATATTGACCGAATGGTCGAACTGACGAAAGCAATCGTAGATTCTACCAAACTTCCTGTTACAGTGAAAACTCGCTTAGGTTGGGATGATAAAACTATCAAGATTGAGGAAGTCGCTGAGCGATTACAAGATGTTGGTATTCAGGCATTGTCTATTCATGGACGCACACGTAAGCAAATGTATAAAGGAGAAGCGGATTGGACTTTGATGGGAAAAATCAAAGAAAATCCACGAATTCATATTCCTATTTTTGGAAATGGTGATATTAATAGTCCTCAAAAAGCAGCAGAATACCGAGACCGATACGGAGTTGATGGCATTATGATTGGTCGTGCGACGATTGGTAATCCTTGGATTTTTAGAGAAATCAAACATTATTTCGCAACAGGAGAAATACTACCACCTCCAACCGTTGAGGAAAGAGTGAATGCAGCACGCGAGCATTTGCGTCGTTCGCTAGATTGGAAAAACGAAAAATTAGCCGTTTTAGAAATGCGCCGCCATTATACTAATTATTTCAAAGGCTTCAAAAACGTTAAATATTTTAGAAGTCGCCTAGTTGATACGATGATTCCTGAAGAGATTTATAGTATTTTGGATGAAATAGAAGAGACTTATAGTGGTTTAGCGATTGTGAGATAGTTTTTTTGAGAAGCCTTTTATTCGTTGATTTCCCCATTAATAATTGCATTATGATAAAAAAAGACTTACTCTGGAAAAGTATAATAGAAGATTTTTTTGAGGATTTTTTGCATTTTTTTTATTCCGAATTTGTGGAAGATGTTGACTTTGCTAAGCCGTTTGAATTCTTAGATAAAGAGTTACAAACGTTACAACCCGAAGCAGATAGTCAACATCGAAGAGCAGATTTACTAGTAAAAGTATATTTACTGAATGGTGAAGAAAAATGGATTTTGGTGCATATCGAAGTACAAGGTTATGAAGATGTGAATTTTCCATTGAGAATGTTTATCTATAATTATAGAAGTTTTGACAAGTTTAATAAACCTATCTCGGCTATTGCTATTTTGACTGATGATAAAGTGAATTATCGTCCAACTTTTTATGAACAAAAAACATGGCGCACAACAATGCGTTACGATTTTGATACTTATAAAGTGCTAGATTATCCTGTTAGTCATTTTGATACAATAGACAACCCTTTTTCGGTTGTTATGAAAACGGTAAGACTAAGTATTAAAAATAAAAGCATCAAAACGGATGAAGATTTACTTTCATTGAAACTATCTTTATTTAAAAATATGTTAGGAAAAGGATACAGCAAGCAAGTTATCCGAAAAATGACTAACTTTATAAAGCATTATATTCTATTTAAAGACAAGTCACTTTATCGTAAATTTGATAATTCTATTGAGGAGTTATCTCAAAATAATCCACCTATGGGCATATTAGAATTGGTTCAAAGAGAAGCTGTCAAAGAGGCAAAAGAGGAAGGAAAAGAGGAATTGAAAATTGAAATGATTGAAAAATTACTTTCAAAAGGTCTTAGTATAGAAAAAGTAGTATTTCTAATGGATGAAAGTGAGGATTTTGTGCTTTTTGTTCAAAAACAAATGGAACAAAAAGAAGCAATCAAAGAGCTTTTAGTTAAAGAGTGGAATGACACTCAAATCATAGAAAAACTTGAAGTCTCAACCAAATTGATAGCAACGGTAAAAGAAGAAATGAAAGAAAATAATAATCAAAGTGACCTATAAATAATACCTCCGTCTTGATATTGTATGGCAAATATTATGATTTCAAATTAGAGAACATTATATTTGAGAGTAATTGATTATCAACAATCAAAATACTGAACATAATTTTTTTCAAATTAAAAAACTATCAATAATAATGGGCTTATTCTCATTTGTAAAGAACGCAGGTGCTAAACTTTTTGGTCGTAAGGACAAAAAAACAAAAGAAGAAGAAAACGCAGAGAAAGCAACTGCAATTGAAAAAGCAATCACTAATCATGGTATTACAATTGAATATCAAAGAATAGTAGTAAGTGATGACGCTGTTGAACTATCAGGTATCGCTGACAGTAAAGCGGAGAAGGAGAAAGTTGTCCTTATTGCTGGTAATGTAGATGGAATTGCTACTGTAGATGACCAAATGGAGGTTGCAGCAGCAGAGGAAGAAGTGCCAACTCCAAGAAGTGTTGAGGAAGTACCTCAAACCGTATTTTATACAGTTGAAAAAGGTGATACTCTTTGGAAAATTTCTTCTGACCACTACGGTAACGGAAGTAAATATCCTGTTATTTTTGAGGCAAACAAGCCAATGTTAGAACACCCTGACAAAATTTATCCAGGTCAAATGTTACGTATTCCACCTTTGGATGAAGCGGAAGCATAAGTATTTGCATTTGTTTTTTAGAATAGAAAAGCCTTGTTATCAATTGATAGCAAGGCTTTTCTGTTTTTCTGCTCCGTTAAGGGAGTAGGCAAAAAATAACCTACTCCCTAAACTAAAAATATTTTAAACTGTTCAGTTGAAAAAAAGGGCAATTATGAAAACAGTATTAATAACAGGTGGAACGGGACTTCTTGGAAGCCGATTAAGTCAATTATTGAAAACAAAAGGTTATCGAGTCACTCATTTGAGTCGTCGTCGAAACCTTGATGCTACTTTTCCTGCGTATCAATGGGACATTCAAAAAGGAGAAATTGAGACAGAAGCGTTGACGCAAGCCGATTATATTATTACGCTTGCTGGTGCTGGAATTGCTGATAGACGCTGGACTGCCGCCCGAAAAAAACTAATCATTGATAGCCGAGTCAATGGAATTCGCTTGATTAAAAAAGAGTTAGAAGCACTAAATCACCACCCGAAAGCCATTATTGGCGCAACTGCAACTGGTTATTATGGAAATGCTGGAAGCCAGTTAGTTGATGAAAATGCTTCTTCTGGAGATGATTTCTTGTCAGAAAGTGTTAGAGAATGGGAAGCAGCTTATGATGAATTAGCAACTTTAAATGTTCGATTACCGCGAATTCGAGTAGGAATTGTACTTTCTACTCAAGGTGGCGCACTCCAAAAAATGCTCCCAACTTACAAAGCTGGATTTGGGACTTATTTTGGCGATGGTCATCAAATTTACTCTTGGATTCATTTGGATGACATTTGTAATATTTTCATTCATGCCATCGAAAATGAAGAAATGACAGGAATTTACAATGGCGTAGCACCTCATCCTGTATCTAATAAACTACTAGCAAAAGCGATTGCATCAGCCAAAAACATGAATGAAGTAGTATTGCCTGCGCCTGCTTTCGTAATGAAATTGGTACTCGGAGAAATGGCTGCGGTTGTATTATCAGGTAGCAATATTTCTTCTAAAAAGATAGAAGCAACAAGGTTTTCTTTTGAGCATAAGGAGATTGTGTCAGCTTTGCAAGACTTGCTAGAGCGAAAAATCTAGCTTTTTTTATAAAAAAACTAAAAAAAAAGAACTATAACTTTAAATGAATTAAAATTAACAAAGACTTATATAAGCCTTTAAGAAGGTTATTAGCGTGTTCTCTTTCTCTTTTTTATAAAAAAAAGGATACTACAAGAAATATCTAAAAGAACGCCAACCTTTTTTTAATAAATATGTTATTTTTGTAAACAGTTTCGTTCACTTTAGATTTAGTCTAAAAAAGAGTAAGAAAAAGAAGACAATGGATAATATGAAAGTTTATTTAGATAATAATGCAACTACACCTACCGATCCTCGCGCAGTAGATGCGATGTTGCCATATTTTTATCAAATGCCAGGGAATGCTGCTAGTCGAAATCATCCTTTCGGTTGGGAAGCTGAAGAAGCGGTAGATTATGCTCGCGAACAAATCGCGAAATTAATCGGAGCAAGTTCTAAGGAAATTATCTTTACTTCTGGAGCTACTGAAGGCGATAATCTAGCTATCAAAGGTGTTTTTGAAATGTATAAGCGTAAAGGAAATCACATCATTACGCTTGCTACAGAACACAAAGCAGTTCTTGATACTTGTAAGGCAATAGAGAAAAAAGGTGGTGAAGTAACTTATCTGAAAGTAAATCGTGAAGGTTTTGTTGATTTAGCAGAATTAGAAGCTGCAATCAAACCTAATACGATTTTGATTTCTATCATGTTCGCCAATAACGAAACTGGTCTTATTCAACCAATGAAAGAAATTGGACAGATTTGTGAAAAGCACGGTGTTCTTTTTATGAGTGATGCAACTCAAGCAGTTGGTAAAATTCCTCTAAATGTTAAAGAATTAGGAATTCACTTGATGGCATTTACTTCTCACAAAATGTACGGCCCGAAAGGAGTTGGTGCATTATATGTAAGTCGTAAAAGTCCACGAGTTAAAGTTACTGCTCAAATAGACGGTGGAGGTCATGAGCGCGGAATGCGTTCGGGAACTTTGAATGTACCTGGGATTGTTGGTTTTGGTAAAGCTGCCGAAATTGCAATGACTGATATGGAAGAGGATAGCAAAAGAGTAAGTAAACTTCGTGATAAATTGGAAGCTGCTTTAATGGCAAATTTGGAAGAAGTATATATTAATGGTAATAAGGAACACAGAATGCCACACGTTACTAACCTTTCTTTCAAGCACGTTGAGGGAGAAGGTCTAATGATGACATTCAATCAAAATATCGCGGTTTCATCTGGTTCTGCTTGTACATCGGCTTCTTTAGAGCCATCTTATGTATTGAAAGCATTGGGTTTAGGTGATGATTTGGCGCATTCTTCTATTCGTTTTAGTCTTGGACGTTTCACGAAAGAAGAGGAAATTGATTACACAATCGAATCTTTGACTAAAGGTGTTACTCACATGAGAAATTTATCTCCTATCTGGGAAATGTACAAAGAAGGTGTTGATTTGGACGCTGTTGTATGGTCTGAACACTAATTTTTTTAATTAATAATTAGTAATTAAAAATTAATAATTCTTGAAAAGTTATCAATTGGCTTTTCAATCAAAATAGAACAATCATGGCATATTCAAATAAAGTATTAGACCATTTCACTAATCCTCGTAATGTAGGAACACTGGACAAAGGGTCAAAAACAGTTGGTACAGGTTTGGTTGGCGCACCTGAGTGTGGTGACGTAATGCGTTTGCAGATTGAAGTAGATGATGCAACTAACGTTATCAAAGATGCTAAATTCAAAACTTTCGGTTGTGGCTCTGCTATTGCTTCTTCTTCTTTGGCTACAGAATGGCTAAAAGGAAAGTCTATTGACCAAGCATTGGCTATTGACAACATGGAAATCGTTGAAGAATTGGCTTTACCTCCAGTAAAAATTCACTGTTCAGTATTGGCAGAAGATGCTATCAAAGCAGCTATCAAAGATTACCAAGTCAAAAATGGCTTTGAGGTAACTGTTGAGGAAAGCGCACACTAATTAATTAATAATTAGTAATTAATAATGAATAATTTGCCTTGATTAATTTTGATGGTAGTTTTTTAATTATTAATTGATAATTATTAATTCTTAATTATAAGAATTATGTTATTTGTATCAGAAAGTGCAAAAGAAAAAATAGGTTCTATCAAAACGGAAAGTGAAATGACGGAAGATTATTTCGTTAGAGTATCTGTGACGAGTGGTGGATGTAGTGGCTTATCTTATCAAATGGATTTTGATAATGAAATGCAGCCAAAAGACCAAGTATTTGAAGATAAAGGCATCAAAGTCATTACAGACTTAAAAAGCTTCTTATATCTTTGTAATTCTACATTGGAATTTTCGGGTGGATTAAATGGAAAAGGGTTCCATTTTACGAATCCAAACGCTTCGCGTTCTTGTGGTTGTGGTGAAAGCTTCGCAGTTTAGTAACAATGATAGAATTAGAGAATGATAGGATAGCTTTTGTTATTCAAGGTGTTATTTTATCCGACCTTTAATATGAGCTATTTTAAAAAAAAGAAAATCTTCATTGATTTATTTCAATGAAGGTTTTTTTCGTAGCGCGACGAGCTTCGTCGCCAAACCAATAAAAGCGGCTTTTGTTAGACAGGCGACGAAGCTCGTCGCGCTACGTATTATTCCGCAGCACCCGAACTAATAGTGTGCCCAAAGAAAACAGCATTCATTAATATCTTATTTGTACCATACCAAAATGCTCTGAAATTGGTATTATCAGACAAACAAATCGTTCGCCCTCGCCCAACTTGATTGACAATAATTGCCGCACTATTCTTCATACGATTCAAATTATCATCCGAAATATAACCATTCAAAATAGCTTTGTCTGTGTAAAGCATTGGCGTAGCATAGCGGTTTTTTGTTGGTTGCATAAAGGTTGTTCCTCGATGAAAAACAGGAATATTTTCTCTATGATAACCATAAAGTAATGGATTGGTTAAGTCGGCTTCCGTTTCAAAAATAGCTCCCCCAATCACTTTCGCGCCTCTATCTGGCGATAATTTATTATAAGGACGGCGAGCCGAATGGTTAGATTTATTACTGACAAATTTGACTCTAGCCAATTTATTTCTACTTGCCCAGCCGATTGCACCGCGATATACAATCAAGGTATTTCCTTGTTTTAACCATTCGCGGATATTGTCAGCGGCTTTTTTATCATAACTCCCATTGACCAAAATAATGGTATTGTATTTATCCAAATTCGTGCTTCCTAATCGACCAGAAGGCATTTTGGTAATGGGCATTTTGAAGCGTTGGTCAAATAAATGCCAAACTTCTCCTGCGTCGTAACTCGTGACACCGCCATCAACAGCCACTAATGTTTTTGGCAAACGTAAAGTACTCCAACTCGGACTGCCAAGTGTTACTCCTTCTGTTGATAAACCAGTATTAACTGCAACCATTTCGAGACTACTACGACTAGCAACACCTTTCAAGAAATCGTGTAAATCTTTGGCGTTCATTGATTGTCTAGCAACAGGAATCATAATAGTTCCTTCTCCAAAATTTTGAGTTCCATCAGCAGTAAGAATAGTTGATTTTGCATTCAGAACCTTTGCAACTAATCCTTTATTTAGAATTTCGTGCATTGCTTTTGGCGTATAGTATTCGTCCCAACGGAAAAGGTAGGCATATTTGCTTTCACCGCCTTTGACTGTACCTTCAAGTTTTTTGGGCTCTTTAACTAAATCACCCAAACTAGGCGTTGCACCTTTCATTTCTGAAAAAGGCATATTAAAAGCCAATGCCAAATTGAAGCCCGAAACATCATAAAAAAGACTATCTGTAAAGGTCGTTCTCATTTCAAAAACGGCTTTAATCAAACGATACTGCGGTTGATTTGTCGGAATGATGTAGCTGTTGTCTTTTGAAAATGTTTGCCCATTTTTGGTGATTGATTTATTGTTTTTATAAATACGAACTTCATGGCGCTGTAACAATTCTATAAAATGAGCAGTTCGAGCTTTATCAAAAGCATCTCCAAAAACGTAGCCTTTTACTTCGTCGGCTTTGGCTTCATCACTAGCTGTTGTGTAAAAAGTTCTTTGCCAGTCGAGTAATTCTTTTTTGAGCCCGTTGGCAGCTTCAAAAGTAGAAAGTGAAGTCGTGAATTGATTGCGAACTGTAAAAGGAAAAGTCAATAGCCCATGAACGCTTTCTTGAATATGTCCGCGTGAACTTGCTTGTTCAAATAAGATTCCAATTGCACCATTTACATCAGGATAAGTTGAGCCTTTTCCATAATAAAAATCATCAAAACTCTCCTTAGTATAATACAAAGAGCCTATTTTGTCTAAGTGTTTGGCGTGATATTCACCGATTTTGCCAGTTAGCTCTTGATTTCTTTTTGGTGTAATCGGGTGCGTTCGAGAAGGAACACCAGGTTGAAAAAAGAAAGTGCTATTCGTTCCCATTTCGTGGTGGTCGGTGAGTACATTTGGTTTCCATTCATGGAAATTACGAATGCGACCTTGACTTTCAGGATGTTGTGTCAATAACCAATCTCTATTCAAATCAAACCAATAATGATTGGTTCTTCCTCTGGGCCAAGCTTCGGTGTATTCTCGGTCATTTGGGTCGGCGACAGGTGTATCACTTTTGTGTGTATTGACCCAACTTGCAAAACGATTCAGACCGTCAGGATTGAAGCACGGGTCTAATAAAACGACAGTGTTTTCTAATTTTTTTTCAATATCTTTTCCTTCGGCTGCTGCCAAATAATAGGCATAGAGCAAGGCTGCATTCGTGCCGCTTGCCTCATTTCCATGAATGCTGTAACCTTGATAAATGACAACGGGCATTTTATCAGTATTCAATTTTTTGGATTGCTTAGAGTCAGTGAGTTGAACGTGTTTTGTTCTGATGGACTCCAAATTTTTATGATTATCGGGCGAAGTAATCGTCAAAACAACCAAAGGTCGATTCTCATAAGTGCGCGCAAAAGTCTTGATGGTCACTCGGTCAGATGCTTTTGCAACAGCTTGCATATAATATACTAATTGGTCGTGACCAACGTGCCATTCGCCCACTTCGTAGCCCAAAACGTCTTTGGGAGTCGGAATGTTTTTGTTGTAAGTCACATTTTGCGGTAAGTAATAACTCAAATCCGCTTGCGCTTGTAATTGCAAAGCAAACAAGCAAATTAGAAAACTAATAGAAAGGTATTTCATTGAATAGATGTTTTAACTGTTTTCTTATTTTAAAAAAATAGATAACTTTTCAATAAAAATAAGATATATAATTAAACTGATTGATGGATACACGGCATTTTTAATAAAAAAGAGCCAAACATCAAAAGACGTTCAGCTCTAAAAACAGTGATTTTTGTTTTATTCAATTATCATTTTACAAACTGCTTAGTTATTCGTTTTCCATTTTCTAAAGTAATTGCTATGATATAAATTCCTTTTTCAAATTTTGAAACATTTAAAACACGGTGTTCATTATGTTTATCTTTTACAAAAATTAATATTTTTCATTTACCTCTTTTTCGGTCGGAAATTTATGATTCCAATCACCTGCTGCTCTTGTAAAATATAATAGTCTTGTAGTAGAACCGCGTGAACAAACATAAGCAGTAGTTGTCGCACTTGGTTTCCAATTATGATTAGCCCAACAAGTCCACTTTCCATTACTTTTTTTTAAACAATATTTAGCATCTATTGTACTACTACTACAATTACTAATCCTTATCCAATAACTATTTTTATTTCCACAATTGTCTCCAAATTTTTCTTCTTTTACACAAAGACCACCTAGATTGTCTTCAATATGATTACTTTTTACTTGTTCTACATCTTTCGCATTGAAAGATAAAAATATCGCTAATAAAAATACTCCTAATATTTTCATAAAAATATATTTTAATTGATGAAAAAAATTATTCACACTCAAATCTGAATGATGCTGAAAATTTACGTCTCCATTTTTTTGTTAAACAGAAAAGCAATATTTTCAACACAAATATTTAACATCTCGCAACTAAAAACAATCCCCTCTGGAGGTGATTTTTGGGTTATCTGATTATTATTTTACCCTGTTTACAGCATAATCGCTTTAAAACATTACCAATACTTATGGAATAAAAAATTCCATAATCAAACACTATACGATTTGAAGACTTATATATTTTGTTTTTGCTTTTTACTCTTATTTCTGAAACAAGGAGATTGTTCAGATACGCTATTTATTAATTCCGATTTTCAGCAGATAGATATGACATTAAAAAGTAGTATTTATAGAACAAATGATAATGAAATTGATATTGAAAAAATTCAAAATGTAAAAGATGAAAAATTCGTCCCTTTAAGTGAAACAGGTATCGCATTTGCTGG
>CAKZLT010000096.1 GCA_937127195.1 uncultured Saprospiraceae bacterium | reverse complement strand
TTGCAGGTTTGAATATTTGGGAAAGTGATGGCGCAGGATTACAGTTGAGTATTGGCGCGCGAGGGCTTGACCCAAACCGAACTTCTAACTTCAACACCCGTCAAAATGGCTATGACATCAGCGCGGATGCACTCGGTTATCCTGAGAGTTACTATACGCCTCCGACGCAGGCTTTGGAGCGTATTGAGATAGTTCGTGGTGCGGCTTCTTTGCAATATGGGCCTCAATTTGGCGGACTATTAAATTTTATTTTTAAAAAAGGAGCAGACAAACCATTTGAGTTTGTTAGTGAAAATACGATTGGTTCATTTGGCTTATTGAATACTTTTAATAGCATTGGAGGTAGTAAAAATGGCTGGAATTATTACGGCTTTTTACAATATAAACGCGGTAACGGCTGGCGAGAAAATTCAGAATTTGACCAGAAAACTGGATATTTTAGCCTCTCAAAATCCTTTAATGACGTTTTCAAAATTGGTGCAGAATACACACACACCAACTACTTAGCGCAACAGGCAGGCGGTTTGCAAGATTTTGAGTTTCAACAGAATCCACGTCAATCAAAACGGTCACGTAATTGGTTTCAAGTCAATTGGAATTTAGCAGCATTGACTATGGATTATAAAATTTCTGACCGAACCAAAATCAATAATCGCACTTTCTTTTTATCCGCAGGACGTGAAGCTCTCGGCGAACTCGGCGCTATCAATCGCCCTGACCCGATGCGCGAACGGGATTTGATTCGAGGAACTTATACCAATTTTGGTAACGAAATCCGTTTGATTCATCGTTATTCGATTGCTAATCAACCAACTACCTTTTTGATTGGCGCGAGATATTATCAAGGTTATACGACCAGTCAACAAGGAATTGCCGATGATGGATTTGATGCGAATTTTACATTTACAAACCCAACCGATTTAGAACGCTCTGATTATCAATTTCCAAGTAAAAATATTTCCGCATTTGCAGAAAACTTATTCAACTTTGGTCAATGGACAATTACACCAGGTTTGCGTTTGGAACATATTAGAACAGCTTCGGAAGGTTATTACAAAGAACGCGTTTACTCAGGTGGTCAAGTCATTTTTGAACAAACCTTTGAAAGTGCCAAAAACAATAAAAGGACTTTTCTTTTGGCTGGTCTGGGCGTTGGTTATCAATTCAATAAAAAGATAGAATTGTATGCTAATTTTTCTCAAAACTATCGCTCTATCAACTTTAGCGATTTGGCGGTTGTCAATCCAAATTTGGTTGTTGACTCAATGCTAACTGACGAAAGCGGCTTTAATATTGACTTCGGATTAAGAGGGAAACTACTTGATGGAGCGTTGCAATTAGATGCCAGTTTATTCTTTTTGAGTTATCAAAATCGTATCGGTGTTGGAGAAACGGTTATTCCTGATGCGTCTGTGGTTGAAAAGGCGGTTGCCTTTCGTACCAATATCGGAGATGCGCGCATTTTGGGGTTGGAGGCTTACGGAGAATTGGATATTTTGAAGTTTATTAATCAGCCTTCAAAGGATTTCAAAACGACTATTTTTACCAATTTAAGTCTTTTACACGGTCAATATATCTCGGGCAATTCGGATTTTAAAGGTAATCAAGTCGAATTAATTCCGCCTTTTAGTATCAAAACAGGGGCTAATTTTAGTTATCAAACTTTCAAGTTATCTTATCAATTTGCCTACACTGCACAGCATTTCACCGATGCAACTAACGCTACTTTGGTGGTTGACGCAACACGCGGACTTATTCCTGCTTATGGTGTTCAAGACCTTTCGATGAGCTATGATTGGAAAATGTTTCGTTTTCAAACAGGTGTAAATAATTTAACCAACTCGATGTATTTTACACGAAGGGCTGCCGCTTATCCTGGGCCTGGTATTATTCCTTCGGATGGTCGAAATTATTATTTGGGGGTTCGGGTGACTTTGTAAGTTCCTATTAATGGGCTTTTTTGCAAAAAAAAATAATGAACTATCTAAGGTAATATAACGCCCTGATTATCAAAAGATATTCACTAATTTATTCATTCTATGATTGTACTTAATAAGCTTCTTGAACCCAATCAAAGATGTAGGGAGAGGAAGGAGCGGAGCAGGTTTAGGTCTTTTCTTTATTGAAATGTAATGAAAAAAGAGACAACAGGATATTAAGTACGTCATTACTTTTGCTCATGTACTTATCATCCAATTGTCTCTTTTTTATAAAAAATTTTAACGAATAAATTAAAAATTAATCCTGTTTAGGAATTTTTATCTTATAAGTTCTTCTACTTTTATTTCTGAGATAAGGTTTTTTTAGCCATGGATTATAAAGTTTTAACTTTCGGTAAGTTGTACCATATTTTTGAGCAAAATCAGCTAGGCTTGCAATTGGCGTATTGACCTGCAAAATTGAATAGTTATCAAAAGGCTTGTATAAATCCTCTTGACGAAGGTCAAAACCATATTTTTCTTTATTAGAGTAGATTTCCTTGATTGCAATTATTCTAAAAACATACCTCAAAGTTTCTTCGCTCAAATGCACATCATAATAAGAACTAACGTGTTGTTCCTTTAGCATTCTTTGCAAGCGAGGTTCACCCATATTGTAAGAAGCTGCTGCAAGCGTCCAGCTTCCGAATTTTTTATGCGCACCTTTCAAGTATTTACAAGCTGACTCCGTTGCTTTTTCGATATTGTAGCGTTCATCTACTTCTGCGTCAATGACCATCCCATAATACTTAGCAGTCTTTGACATGAATTGCCAGATACCTTTTGCACCAGCAGAAGAAGTGGCATTTTTTAAACCGCTTTCTGCAATCGCCAAGTATTTGAAATCTTGCGGAACACCATGTTCTGCCAAAATGGACTCAATCATTGGGAAGTAACGCCCAGCACGTTTCATATTAGCCAAAGCGGTCGAAGGCCAATAGACATTGATAATCATCTCACGGTCAAGTCGTTCCATTACATCAAAGTTATCTAATGGTAACGGTTCTCCTGCAAATGACATTGATGCTGGCAGCTCAACGGGGCGAATCGTTCCGTATCTATTACTTTGTATGCTTTCCTCTTGTTCATTTTGTTTTTCGTCAGGTCCTTTGTAGGAACTGAAAAATGCAAAGGTTAGAATGGCAGCTAAGGAAACGCTAAAAATGGACAACTTCTTCATGGTAGCTCGAAAATTAGAACTTGATAATCAAAATATCAAGATTTGGTGTTGGTGAATATCTTATGCACCCTTTTTGGGACGCGGTTTTTTATATAAAGGTACAGTCGAACAAGGTTCTCCGTACATGATACTTTTAGCTACGGGGCGTAAAAGTCTTGTTAATTCCATATATGCAGATACGGGAACAGGCTTGTCACTGCATCCTTTAACCACAATACGTTTGCCTTCATAAAGCGTCGCGTCAATCGCTTTGAGCTGACTTTGATAGTGTAAATCTAAAAAAGCCGACGGGTTGGCTTGCGAGATTGTTTTGGCAAATGGCTCTGCATGTATTGCTACTAACATATAAGCCCACGTTGGTATAATGGCATCAGTAGAACAATGTACGCAGAGGTTTTTATTGTTGTATTGTGTCCAATCGAACTCTTTTAGAGCTGCTCGAAAATCTTTTTCTTTCAGAATGAGTTCCATGAAAAGGTAATCTTTCATGTCAAAAACAACAATTTCTTCTTTGGGAAAAAAATCTTCTAGGTTAAGCGTAATAATTCCACTTGCAGCGACTCTATTCACTAATGGCTTATCTATATTCATGTTTTATTTTTCTTTTTTTATAAAAAAATAATATACCTCAACGTAGGCTAGTTTCTCTTTTTTTTAAGAACTAGCAATTAAGGGATAAAAGTATATAAAAAACATTGAATGGCGCGGAATTGTTGCAATACCTTAATTTTAAGGTTTTTTTTTGAAAGGAACTAATTTCAATATGTTAAATTTAGTTTTTTAACATATAAAAAATGGTCATTCAGCTTTCGCCAAATGACCATTCTTATTTAGTACAGTCGAGTTTATTCGACTTTTTTTATTAATAGTCGAATGAATTCGACTGTACGACTAATAGAAACGAGTTCTATTATCTGTAATTTTAGCTCCTTTTTTCATTGCACCGAATACAGCTTGTTGCGCTCTAGTTCTATCATTATTAGAAATAGCTTTTTTTGCTTCTGCAAAATCACTAATAGGTGTTGGTTCAGATTTGAATAAAGGCATTACTACAAATACACCAGAATTACCAGCGACAGGAGCCATTGCTTTGTTCATTTCTACACCAGACTTGAATATTTGACCAATAACTTGTGGTTCATTACCCATTCCTTGTACGAAAGATTGGTCAAAACCAATACCATTTGCTTCCTGAACTGTTGATTGAAACTGACCAGCAATTGCATCCAAACTTTCACCAGCTTTAATTTTGCTCATGATGTTATCTGCTTTCTTTTTATTCAATACCAAAGGCTCTACCTCAGCTCTTACGTCAGCTACTGAAGGTAAACCAACAGGTTGCTTAGAATTTAAGCCAGCAATAACAAATTTGTTATCATAAAACAATTGAGCATCTTGATAAGTGTAAACAGGAGCGGATACTTCACCTAAATCTGCTTTGAATAACCATTTGATAAGGTCGCGAGAAGTCGTTCCGCCACCTAAGCCCAAAATTTGATAATCAGAAGCTTTCAATGCTTGTGTTGTAGATACTGTAATATCAGCATTCTCAGCCGCTGCCGCTTCTAAGGCTTCTACCGTTCTGTGCTTACCAACAAATTCAAATGCTTTTTTATTAACGTCTTTAATAGTACCAGAGCTAGGCATAATATCTTCTGATATGTAAGCAACTTGTGCGCCTACTTTTCCAGAGCTTTTACTATTAGTAACTTGTATAATATGAATACCAAACTGAGTGATAACCGTATTGTATTCGCCTACTTTAGCTTTATAAAATACGAACTCCTCGAAAGGTTTTACATATTTACCAGTTGTTGCCCAACCTAATTTTCCACCATCATTCTTATTAGAAGCATCACCGCTATATTTAACAGCTAATGAGTCAAAGTTGCCTGTTCCATTTTTCAAAGAAATCATAATAGTATCTGCTACTCTTTTGACTCTTGCTACATCCTCAGCTCCTAATTGCTGATTAGGTTGTAATAAAATGTGACGTGCTTCAACTGAATCTGGTACAACCATTCTATCTACGACCTTAACGGCTTTGTATTGACGACCTTCTAGGTAAGGACCAACTACACTACCTTTTGGCAAGTTGAAAATAGAATCAGCAACGATAGGACTCAATACGTCCTTGAACTGATAAGCTTGCTCAAAAGTACCATAGTTATCAGTAATGAACATTGAATCATTTTCTGCTGCTTTGAATTGAGGTACTAAGTCCGCAATCTTGTTACGAATATCCGCAGAATCTTCCGATGTAGGTGTTACTGTGAAAGTAACATAAGAAGCCTTACGAGTTTCTTCGTCTTTTTTGTATTTAAAAGCATTTGCTTTGATAAATGCTCTAATATCGCTGTCGGTTACTTTTACATCATCAGCGGCAGCAAAAGGAATTCCAACAAACTTGAAGTTTGCTTTTTGTGTTTTTGACACATTATCCATTTCAGCCATCCAAGTAGGTGTATAAAACCCTTGAGATACTAAGTTATTATATTTTGTTTGTTTTCTACTCAACCTTACACGGTCTTTCAAATTATCCCAAACTTCTTTATCTTGACCAGTAAAACTAGCAGCTTGTTCTTTGATTTTGGTATATTGCTGTACATCAAATTGTTGGTAACCTCCAAAGAAACTTACAACAACAGGACTCAAATTAGGTCCTACGTTGAATAATTCGTTCATTTCTTCTTCACTTACATCGATGCCCAATTTACCTGTAACATCATTCAATAGGTTTTGTTGAATCATGTATTCCCATACTTGATCTCTACGCTCAAACATATCACCTTCCGCGTTCTCGCCAAAAATGTCTCTTTCTGTTTGATAGAAATCAGTAGTTAATACTTTCTCTCCATTAATCTTTCCCATTAAATTTGGATTACCAAAACTCGTTTGGTTTTTAAGCATATCCATTAATAAGAAACCTCCCATGGCTAAACCGATTAGTACAATCAGTATCCAGCTTCGTTTTCTAATTTCACCAATTAGTGCCATTACTATTATATATTTATAGTTATTTACATTTTTAGAACTTAAAATTGACATAAATCAATTTATAAGCGAGTGCAAAATTAAACAATTGTTTGAAAAATTATGTAAATAATGTGTCTTTACCTAAAAAAACCTTTTTTTTTAATCAAAAATCTCCGCAATCCACAAAATAACCCTAATCGGGAAAGTAATCACTTTCCAAATGACTTTCAAAAAACCACCAATACAACCATCTCCAAGCCCATCAAGGTCTAAACAACCACCTTTATCACTTCCATGAGAAGAAGAATTTCCTCCATCAGAGTCGCTATCATCATTATCATCAGACTCCGTACTTTCGACTTCTTTATCACGATTAAATAATTTTTTTCGTAAAAAAGAATTATCAGTGCTGCCAAAGTCTTGATTATTTATCTCAAGTTCGTAGCCATCATCGTAATCACTATCATCACTATTGTCTTCTGAATATTTCTTATAATTACAATGCTTCTGATAACAAGAAATACCATTCGGGTCTAGTCGGTCGCCACATCGATTACAAAAGTCAGGTTGTCCAGTCATTAGTTGAATTTTTTTGAGAAAAGAGAGTTATGGGATTAGGCAAAAAATAACCTACCAGTCGAACTTATTGTTTTTCATTTATACTGCGTTAAAAATACTCGC
>CAKZLT010000095.1 GCA_937127195.1 uncultured Saprospiraceae bacterium | reverse complement strand
AACATCCTTTGGGTCTGTTCATAAAGACAGAGCCAAAGGGTGTTTTTGTATATTAATACACTATTTCAAAAGTTATTTAATGTTTTGTAGCGTGACGAACTTCGTCGTCATGCTAACAAAAGCCGCTTTTAATAGTCGGGCGACGAGGCTCGTCGCGCTACGTTAGCTTTTTTTATTGTAAATAAATTGTTGTTATAGTGTATTAAAGCATAATGAAAAAGTTTTTTAAGTATGTGAATAGAAAAAAGACGAGCTAGAATACAAAAAAAATATGTCGGAATACTTAACTTTAGAATAGTTATTTTTATTGGGCTTCTGTTTTTACAGATAAGCTTGAAATTATTTTTTAAAAAATCCAAACAATCAATACAAATGTTAAACGTGAATTACTCTTTTTCAAAAATCACTTTACAAGGCTGTTTACTCCTTGTTTTGCTTTCCTTGCCTTTTTTGGTAATGGCACAGCAACCGACTATTAAATATATAGACGATGTCCTGTATATTAATGAAACGATTGTTCCATCTAATATCAAAAAATCAAAGTTGGATAAGCTGATTGGTTCAAAATCAAAAAGACAAAAAATTAAGGAACGAAATGCGAAGACAGGAAAAAAAGAAAAAATTACATACCTTACTTATCAAGACCAAGGTTTAGTTTTTAAACAAAACAAGTCAAAGCCTGATGTATTGCATTTATCTGTTTACTTTAAGCCGAATACTAATTCGAGGCTTAAATATGTTGTATTGAATGCTTTTGAGGGCGATTTTATGATTGGTGATAATGCTCTGAAAGGCAAGAAAAATATGGATGAACTATCCAAATTGGATGATGTTCAGTTGAATATTTTGAAAGTAAAAGTAATGGATTTTGAAGCTATTGTGAGTGGCGATTTGATTTATAAAAAGAACCAAATTAAATGTTTTTTTGAAGAAGAAAAAAAGGAAATTTTGTATTTGACCATTTATCATGGTGTACCTGTTGGAGCTTTGGAGAAGTAAAAAAAGACCGCTTCGCTAAGAGAAGAGAGACTGCCCTTTGGGCTAAGAGAAAAGAGAGTATAACGTGAACCGAATCCGCTATACTCTCTTTTCTCTTAGCCCGAAGGGCGGTCTAAATATCTCTTTCTCTAAAAAAAATCTACTTCAATAGATTCTTAACAATAGCAGAAATTGCTTTTCCATCTGCCTTTCCCATGAATTGTTTAGAAGCAATGCCCATGACTTTACCCATGTCTCTCATAGAAGATGCGCCGACTTTTTCGATAATAGCCTTTACGCCTGCTTCGATTTCTTCTGTCGTCATTGCTTTTGGCAAATAACCTGCAATTACTTCAAGCTCTTCTCTTTCGACGACAGCCAAATCTTCTCTACCTTGTTCTACAAATATTTTAAGTGAATCTTTGCGCTGTTTTGCCATTTTGGTAAGCATTTTCATTGCTTTGTCTTCAGTGACTTCTTCACCCGAACCATCTGTTTTGGCTAACAAAATTGCTGATTTAATAGCACGAATTGCTCGCATTTTTCCTTTTTCCTTCGCTTTCATTGCGTTTTTCAAGTCATCATTGATACGCTTTTCAAATGTTGTCATGACATTATTGTAATATTACCATGTCGATTTTATAATTACCATGGTTTTGTTGAAAAAATAACCGCATTTTCAACGGTTCATCATCATAAACCCTAAGCGGTTGCTTTTAGTTCATTTTATGATTTTGTGTTGCTAGCAAAGGTAAAGGAAATGAAAGAACTAGGCAAAGGAGATTTTTTTATAAAAATAGACCTAAAATGAGCAGACATGAAGGTTGTCAAACAAGGTGTAATAGTTCTTCTCTTTTTTTTAAATATAATCAAAAGCATTTTTTAAACGTCGATTCTATGAAATTGAACTACTTTCTTTTATTATTCATTTTGATTTTTAATAGCTGTGTTGAAGATGATTTCACCTTGTCTTCCGAAGCGGGTGACTTCTTTTTTTTTAAAAATAAAAACGCTAAAATGCCCGTAGCTGTCCAAGGAAATACAGCTTCTAAAACCTTTGTGATTTTATTGAACGGAGGTCCAGGAGGTAGTAGTTTTTCATATAATGAGTTATTCGGTGCGATGACGAATTCGCTAGAGGAAGACTTCGGGATGGTGTATTGGGAGCAGCGAAATTCGGGAGCAACGCAAGGTGTTTTTGATGATGCGTTGATGACTCCGAGTCAATATGTGGAAGATTTGGAGCAATTAGTGGAGTTGATACGATTTCATTATGGAGTTGATATTCAAGTGTTTTTGATGGGTGTGAGTTGGGGCGGTTATTTGGGGTATGCTTATTTGAGTGAAAAAAATAATCAGTCAAATATTACGGGATTTGTAAATGTAGTTGGACCTCATAATTTGCCTCGTATGACAAGTTGGAGTAAAAAAAGATTGATTGAAACAGCTCAAAATAAATTGAATATGAACTCAAATAATGCTTCGGATTGGCAAAAAATACTTAATTGGTGTGTTCAGAAAGATACAATTTTGAATAAGGATGATTTTATGATGTTGGGTAATTGGGCAATGGAAGCGGAATTATTAGAGGCGGATAGCCTTTCGATGGAAATGAAAGCCGCAGATTGGAGGACACAATTGAATTTTATTTTTGGGTCACCTTTTAGTGCTGGTCAGTTGAGCGCGAACCAAAATTCTATTGCTCAAAGTCAGCTTTTGGATATAGCTTTGAAGGAAAATTTGGATGATTATTTGCCTAATATTAAAGTTCCTGTTACTATTTTTGGAGGTGCTTTTGACTATGTTGTTCCTATTGAGGTATTGTCGGAGCAGTATGATTTATTAGGTAGTTCAGAGAAGGAATTGATTATCTTTGAAAAAAGTGGACACCGCATTATTAGTAATGAAACAACTCGGTTTATTAGAGAGATTAAGCTATTTATTGATAAAAATCGTTGATTATCAATAAATTAAATGTTAAAAAAAATATAAAGTGTTAGGATTATAAAAAATAACATTGTATATTTGAATTAATTAAAAACTCATCCCGACATTTTATAAACACATTATTCTCTCCTGTGCATTTTCAGCACTTTTTTAATTAATCATTGTAATTGTTTAGAAATGATATAAAAGGGCATCTTCCAAACTAGAAGATACTTTTAATCTTTATATCATCAAATAGAAGTAATTAACTACTACTTTCATTTTTGAATGATTGCAACTAACTATTTTTTAACTACTTATTATTTTTTAAAAAAAAGAAATAATAATCAAAACCTTACTACCATGAATATCATTCTTTTATGTGTTGTTGCCTTGCTAGGATTTATTTTCATTTCTGATACAAACGCCGCCGCGAATACGCGCAAAAAATAGCGGTTTTAATTTTTTTTATAAAAAAAGCGTAATATCTACTTAGTGAGATATTACGCTTTTTATTTTATGAATTTTGGATAATTTTTACTTATATCTTTATTTCCTAGAAACCACAATTTTCTCTGTAATATTGAATGTTTCGCCTTCAATAACCAAGGCATAAACGCCATTTACTAGTTGGTTCGTATTTAATTGTAAGTCATTAGTACCTGCGATGGCATTTATCAAAGCTCCTTCCATAACTAACTGACCGATAGCATCATATACCGTGAAGCTCACTTGCTCGGTTGTAGCTAATCTCAATGAAATATTTAACAAATCAGTGGTTGGATTCGGGTAAATTCGAACTTCACCAGCTTCCAAATCGAAACGATTGATGTCTTCTACAATGTCAATTATAAAGCTAGGAGAACCAGCCCAACCACCTTGTCCGTCTTCTACATGAAAACGAAAAGCATCGCTTATTCCTGCTGCTTCATCATGTTTGTAAGATAAAAGACCAGCATTGATTTCTGATTGTGTAAAAGTATTTCCAACACTCAAAGCTGTTCCATTCAGTTGCAAAGTTCCTTCTGAGGTTGCTTCTATAAGAGTATAAACTAAGTCTGATGCACCATTGTCCGCGTCAGTTGATAATAATAATTCATTAGGAATATTTCGATTACTACCTTTTGTAGCTTTCAAAGTATCGTTTTTAATAACAATAGGATCAGCATTTGTATTAGGGACATCCTTACAAATTTCAAGTTCCCAGTTATCCAATTTACCTCCTTCTCCAGCTTCGTGGTCTTGAACAAGAAGCCTCCAAGTACCAGCACTACTTTCGCCATTAAAAGTACCTAAAGGACTTTGAGGCTGGTAAGTGCCGCCATTAGTTGGTGGACAAGGATAATTGTCATTAGTTGCTTCATCATCCAGATTGATATTGAAATTATTTTGATTACCACAGATGCGAGAAAATAATTCTACTTCCGTTCCAGCAGGACTTTCTAACTTAAATGATAAATCACTGATACGTGAATGCGTACCTTGAAGGTTTTTTACATTAATATCAACGATTGTTTCATCATCCGTGATTGTTAAGGTAGAAGGATAAGTAAACGCAATTGGACTAAGTATAATACGAGATGTTCCGCTTCCATAAGTTGTACAGTCCAAAGTTGCTGTTCTGAAAGTAAAAATTTCTGAAAATTCTCCTTGAGAACATTGATTGTTTGCTTTTACTCTCCAGTAATAAACAGAATAACCTTGAAGGTTAGGTACAACATAAAAATTGTCAGTTAAACCATCTTCATCAACCAACAAATTAGCAAATGTAGGCTCATTAGATACTTGCAAGTGGTAAGTATGTGGTGCTCCGTTGGCATTATTCCAAGTCAATTTATTCGATGCCCCTATTGTTCCATCTTCTGGAGAAAGAGGTGCAACTACCGTTGGTGTAGATGAGAATACCGACAAATTAATAAAAATGGATTCGTCACCACTTGTACTAGAAGCCTTTATTTCGATAGGATAAGTACCCGTTGCTACGCTTTCGTCGGCAGTTGCTGTTATTTCTAAAGTACTTCCAGGAGTAACAGGGTTACTATTAAATGCTAACGTAATTCCATTAGGAATACCATCAGCACTAATATTAACAGGATCTGAGTAATTTAATAATGATAAAACGTCAATAGAGAAAACGGCACTATTAGGCGCGCAAAACTCTTGCGCATCTACTACGCTATATAAGAAATAAGCAGGCGCAGTAGGTGCAACGATTGTGAAATTTTGGTTAGAAATGTCAAAAAATACATTAGTTGCACATTGTACACGAATTCTTGCATTATTTGTTGCAGTTCCTTGTGGAAGAACAAATGAAATTGAACCATTATTTGGAACGCTTGTCGCTAGTACAATTGGATAAGTGTAACCGCCATCTATTGATAATAATATATCGACAGTAGCACAATTGACTGGAGCAGCATTCGTATTTGCAACATCCCAATTAACGGTCGCAGGCGTTCCTTCTGTCCAAACTACACTAGAAGTATTAGGTTGAGTTACTAAAAATGGCCCCGCAGCGTCGGTTACTTCAAATGACATTCCATCGTAACTTACACCACCTCCACCAGCTTTATTATCACGCGCAGTCAACCTAAAAGATAATCCACGACTATAATCAGGCAATATTTCACCCATTGTCTGGGTATTATTTACAATATCAGATATTTGTGGAAAAGTTCGACTTGGTATCGTTTTAGGTTCAAAAGAACGAAATAAAGGAGCATTACCCGTTGGGGTATTAGGTTCGCCTCTTGGTCCTAAGTCGAATTGTTCCCAAGAGTAAGTCAAAGGATCTCCATTTGGATCATTAGCAGTACCCGTTAGTTCAAATGGTGTTGATTTTGGTATAAAGTACCCACCAGTTCCTGCCGTAACGTTAGGCTTATTATTTCCAGTATTAGTAATTGATGCACAACTATTACCACCACCATTGACAGAAAAATTAACTATTTCATCAAAGTTATGGGTATGAAAGAACGCATCACTATTACTTTGAATATTCTGTCCAGAACAAATACCAGCGTATCCCATAATAGTTGTTGCACTACCAGGTTCATAAGAACTTTGACTAGCTAAATTTCCAGCACAAGAACCTGTAGTTCCATTGAAAGTATGATTTCCACCATATTGATGCCCCATTTCATGAGCTACATAATCGACATCAAAAGGATCACCAACAGGGCTACTTTGACCAGTAACTCCTTGAGCTTTTCTAGTTCCACAAGGAGAACGTAACGAGGCAATTCCGCCACCGCCAGTACTAAAAACGTGACCAATATCATAATTAGCTGAGCCGATGATACTATTAACAGTATTTCGATTTTGACCGAGCATAGTTCCTCCATCGTTATTAGTATAAGGGTCAGAGCCACTGTTTAGAAAAATAAGTTGATTGTTATTAGCTATCATAATCATACGAATAGAAACTTCTGTTTCGTAGATAAGATTAACACGAGTCATCGTAACCGCCATTGCAGATAATGCACCTGATACTGTTCCTCCATGAAATTGCGCATATTCGCCCGTACAAGCTAACGCCAAACGGTAAGTCCTCAATTGGTCACCAGAATTTTCTGGATTACCATTAAGAGGTGTGTCATCATGGTTGAATGTTACAATATCATCATCAGCTTCAGTATGACAATTGAATTGTTTACTTGATGAAAAATCTTTTTTATGATAAGAAATGTAATACTCTCGCTCATTGCTACTATAAGGATCAATAAAAGTTTGCCCTTTTTCAGAGATAATCATAGCATGAAAGCCTTTATACGTCCAACCAAATCGAACGGCAGCTCTTGAATTGGTAATACCTTGACCCAAATATGATTTAATTACAGGAAACTTAGCAGATAAACCAGCTTCCATAAGTGGTGATTCTACAATGGCAAACTGTTCTGTTGAACCATCAGGCATTGGTAGTTCGATAGTTAATTTTGAAGAAGTTGAATTGTATTCTAACGGAGCGGTATTGATGTGATTTTTGAAGTTCGCCACATCTAATTTGACAACTTGGTATTTGTTAGGAATAATTTGCCGTGTTCCCTTGACTGTGATAGCCGCTTCTTCTGCATTTGACCAATAGCTTGATTGAGCTGTAGCAGCAGTTGTTAATATAATAGAAAACAGTAAAACGTATAATTGCTTCATAGATAGTGATTTTAATATCCAATGATAAATGTTCATCCGTTTGGAAGTGGCCGAGTTGGATAGTGAATGTGTGTAATAATTTTAGTTTTACAACTACTTGTAAAAGCAGTTCGTAAAGAAAATGTTTACTAGAAGAGAGATTCGGTGTTGAATTCAATTAAAATTCAGTGTCAAAACTAACACAAAAACAAAAAAAAAATCGTCTTGACCATTGCAAATAGAATAGGTTGAATGATGAATGATGAATGCGAATGATGAATGCGAATGATGAATGCGAATGCTGAATGCGAATGCTGAATGCGAATGATGAATGCGAATGATGAATGCTCCGCTGTTTCACTTTTTTATAGCAAAACAGCGGAGCATTCATCATTCATCATTCATCATTCATCATTCAAAAAATCATCGTATAAGCATTACTGAGCCTGTTTGTTCTACAACATCGCCATTTATTGGAGTGACGACCATTTGATAAGTATAGATACCTTGTTGTACTCCTCTGCCATCTATTCGACCATCCCAGCCTGCGTTTGGGTCATTGCTTTCAAAAATCATAGTTCCCCAGCGATTGAAAATTCTCATAGTGAAATCGGCTGTTTCACCAAAAACCAATACAGGTTTGAATTCAGGGCTTTCGCCTCTTGGCACAAAAGCATTTGGAACACGTAAGCGAACAGGTTGCTGAACACAGTAAGTATTGGAGCGACTAAAAATGGTCTCAGAAGTACCATCTGGATAATTCATTCTAGCGCGTGCGACCACAAAATAACAAGCACTTGCTTGCGCTTCATCGTAGCCATCTATTTCATCTTCATACCGATTAGTCAGAAAATTAACCGTTTCCAAAGGTGTTTCTACGCCATCTTCAATTTTATAAATAGTATAATCTTCAATCTCGCCATAAACGATTCTAAAAGGTGTCCAATAAATGATATTTTCGAAACTCAATCGCCCCTCTCCCGCCAAATGTATCGTAGAACCATAATTAGATAATACAGAATTACCGCAACTGTCCATACTTTCTATTCGATAATCATAAGATTGAACATTCGGGTTGACTGTAGAATCAATCAAACTAGCACTAGATGAAATTCCGCTAGGTATATTTTCTGTATGAAAAGTACTAAAAGTCAAAGAACTATCCGAACGAAGCGCGTCATATAAAGACAAATCCGCATTGTCATCCCATTTCCAACTAACATTTACTTGATTATCCGAATCAATGCTGACATTACTCAAATAAATATAACTCATTGGCTGGACGACATCGACATTCAAAGCGACTCGATTTGTTTGAGAGCGAGTACTTGTTCCGCTTTTTACAGCAGCTACAAAAAACTCTAATTGGTCACCATCATTTGCATCATAATAAATATGTTGCGTGGTATCTCCAATGTAATTGACAAATTCAGGTGCGCCACCATTTGTAGAAACCCAAATTTGATGATTACTAGCCCCATTTGACCAAGTTGTATAAGGTGTCCAATTGAGCGTTACTTCTCGCGTACACCTGTCAATTGAAGCATCTAGTAAAATAGTTCGATGTGGTTCATCATTCACCAATCCAATATTTCCACATTGGTCAATCGCGACGATAGTATAGCTTTCTTGTTTGGCGGTTGGATCTGCGCCAGCGTGTTCATAATTGGTAATAGAACGTCCTACAACAGTATCAATTGCCACAAAACCACTATTGCTTTCCCAAAAAATGATATAACCAAAGGTTTCTGGTGAAGTGTTTTCTAACCAATGCAATTCAATATTTCCAGCATCATTGACCGTAACGTAGTCAATTTCGGTAACTTCTGGCGGTCTATTATTTAAAGTGACTGATTGTAAAGGAATTTCATTAGGACAAACCAAATCTGTGGTCAGATAATAATACCAAGTAACGTTAGTTCCATTGGCGTTGGCGTGGGTATAAGTTGTTTGATTAGGGTTGGTAATAATAGTTAATAGATTAAAGGGCTGAGTTGGATCATTACTAATATAAACACGATAACCGTTAAAAGTAGAACCGCAAGTATTCGTAGGCAAATCCCAGGTTAACTCTATATCTCCATTGAATAATGTAGTGACACAAAGCAAATCAGGCGGATTAATTTGCGCAGATAGCGAAAGACTTAAAGATATTCCTATACAAAGACTAAATATTGTTTTCATAGATTTCTTATTTACGGTTATGGAGTTGCGAGTTGCCTGTTATGGGGTGCGGGTTGGCTACCGCTGCTAATCCAAACTGATAGTGGTAGTCAACCCGCAACTAGCAACCTGCAACTCCAAAATCAACCAACAATCACTTCATAAAAAGAATCCTCTTGAAGGTAATTGTTTGCTAATTTTTGTATATCAGATGCAGAAATATTCTTAATTGTGTCAATTAATAGACTATAATAATTAGATGGTAAATTATTAGCTATAATCATTTTGACAACTTCAGAAGCATTAAATGGTCCATCAACAGCCGTTAGAAGCGTTCCGAGCAAATAGTTTTTGACCATTGCTAATTCTTCCTGAGGTACTAATTCGTTCCTTAAACGTCCAAATTCCGAATATATTTCTTGAATAGTCTCCTTTGCTACTTCTGAGCGAGCTTCTGTACCAACCATAAAATAGCCATCAACCATCATTGGGTCAAGCGCAGAGTATATATTATAAGTATAACCCTTGGCTTCACGCAAATTTTGCATTAATCGCGAACCAAAATAACCACCCAATATAGTATTCAAAATATACATTTTTTGATAATCGGGGTGTTGCCTATTAAAAAGACGCTTGCCAATTCTCATGGCAGTTTGCAAACTATCCTTTTTAGGAATAATCAGCTTTTGTTGCTCATTGGGCTCAAAAGAAAATACTTTTCGTTCTGCTTTTCCTTTTGGAATTACTTGACCAAGGTGTTTATTGATTAGCGAAATCGTGTCCTTATCAGATTTACCGCTAATGATAATAAAACAATTTTCGGTTACATAATTAGCTTCATAATGACGTATCAAATCAGCTCTTTCGATTTGGTCGTATAATTCTGGTGTACTATTATAACCGTAAGGGTGGTTTTTTCCATACATCAATTCCGTCACCGTTCGATAGGCAACCGTATCATTATTCTCCAAATCAATTTTAAGTCGTTCTTTACTTCGTTGAACAATGCTTTGTAGTTCTTTTTGAGGAAAAGCAGGTTTTGATAAAATTTCTTCCAAAATTGGCAAAACATTTTTTAGATGCTTTGTCAAAGAATACAATTGTATATGAGCAGTATCCAAATTGGAAGGAAACCGAATAGACGCACCATAAAAGTCCGTTTGTTCGGCAATAGTTGCACCGCTAACCCGTTCTGTTCCTTCTCGTAATAAGCTAGCAGTAAGTTTTGAAACTATCGCCTTTTCTTCATACCATCTTCCTGAATGAAACAATAATTCTACTCTCAAGATGTCCTGCGTTCCCATATTAACTTCATATACAGGAATACCATTATCTAGTATATATTTATTCGGAATTGGCAGTTTATAATTCTTAATCTCCTGCAAAGCAGGCGGTATTTGTCTATTCAACATTCTATTTTTGTTCTGACGCTCTCGTTTTAGTCGATATTTTCAAACGGAATTTTCCAATATAAAGTTTCTATTTTACTACATTGAATTTATTCCATGGTACTTTTTTTCAAAAGAATACAAAATTACAATAAATAGCAACTAAATTTAAGTAAGTAGAGAGTAATTCCGTTTTTCGCTTTTGAAAACAAAATCACCTTTCTAAACGATGTGATTTGCCGAGATTTCGGAACGGGCATGGCTAAGCCATTCTAGTAATTAAAGGTCTCAAAAATGGCGTTAGCCATGGAAATATTTGTAGTATTTATGAAATGAATTGAAAGCGAATGGCGCTTTAGCCATGCCTGCCTCGAAATCTCGACGGGAAACATTCATTTCAAAAGCTATTTTTCACCATAAGCGAAAAACTGAATTACACCCAGTAAATACACTTCATTTAAGTTGTGCAGAAGCCTTATTCTCAAACCATTTCAGGATAAAGGCTATTATTTCAAGTGTTTTTTAGCTATTTTTAATTTTTGTAAAAAAAATACAAAATAAGTATTTTAGTATCATTTAGTTTTTAATCTAAAAGCAAATGATTTAAAGCCAATAAAAATAAAGTTTAAAATGAAAAAAATAATCAACACACCTAATGCACCAGCTCCAGTTGGACCATATAATCAAGCCGTTTTAGCTGGAAATACGTTATATTGTTCTGGGCAAATTCCACTTATTCCATCTACGGGCAAATTATTGGAAGGCACAATTCAAGAAGAAACTCGTCAGGTCATGGAAAACCTAAAGGCAGTATTAACAGCAGCAGGAGCAACTTTTGAAAATGCCGTTAAATGTTCTATTTTTATGAGTAGCATGGATTTTTATGGAGGAATCAATGAAATCTATGCAGAGTATTTTGATGAAGCAACAGCACCAGCTCGCGAAGCGGTTGCTGTCAAAACGCTTCCTAAAAATGTTAATGTAGAAATTTCTTTAATCGCTTCGTTGTAATTTAGTGAAAGTTTTTGCTGTAACTTTTGAAACTCTAGCTACAAGCTGAATCAAAGTCAGCTTGTAGTTAGAGTTTCAGAAAGTAGAATTTTAAGAACTAAAAAATGGTTGTTTTGGGTTTCTTTTTTTCTAAAAAAATTGAACACGTATACTTATTTAATTGGTTTACTTTCTTCTATTTCTAACAGCAAAAACTGGTTTAACTGTTTCCCATATTTCTGAAAATTATCATCTGAAACGAGTAATAAAGATTTATTTCCGTTTGCCAAAATTGGACCAAAAGTAATTCCCTCTATATTATCTATAATCCCCTTTGTTAATTCATCTTTTATTGTATCAAAATTAAACAGCAATTGCTTTTCTGCAATATTATAATTTGCTTTTTTAAGTGAATTAATATCTAAAATATTTGTTGTACTTTCATCTATAACTGTATGGTAAATTTTAATTGTATTTCCATAAGTACCTAAACCGCTTTTATAGGCTCTCTCAACAATAAAAAATTCATTTTTCTTAAACTCCAATATTGCAGTAACACCGTTTAAATTTACATTTCCTTTTAAGGATGATATTTTATCAAGTTCATATCCAAACTGTTTTGTTGCTGTATTTGTTTTATTATCGAAATAAGTAATTCTTATGGGAGAACTCTCATCTTTTACAACAGGCTCTTCACCATCAGCTTGCAATACTCCTTCCATACCAACCCAAAAACCTTTATTATCAAAACTTTTTGAAGAACTTTCAAAAGTTGCATTATGTTTTGGTTTTGCTAAAGAATTTGCTTTAAAGTAATCTGGTATTTTGTAATTCTCTTTAAACATACCCGTAGAATCTACTGAAAAAACTAACGGATTTTTTCCGCGCCTAATTGAACCTTCGCTCACTAAATTTACTTCTAATGTTTTTTCATCAACAAAAATAGATTCTAAATCGAGTGCGTTTTCTTTATAAAATGTTTCTGTAGAATCATTCAAAAAGATAACGTCAAGAAAACCCAAAGAAGTAATTGTATCTTTATTAAATTCAATTTCTGAAATAACATATCTTGGATTTTTAACATCATCTACTACAAAATAGTAAAATCCGTTTGCATAATCTACACCAGATAAACCACCAATTAATGATTTTTTATAAGACAATGAATCTTCTAAAATAAATTCGTCTAAAAATTTTAATTTTAAATTCTGTTTGGAGTTACAAGACACAAATTCTAAAGCAACAAAAAGTAAGAAGATTATTTTTTTCATTTGCGTCAAATATAATATAATAATACTTGTAAGTTTATAAAATATTATCGTCTATTTTAATATTAAAATTTTAATAGAATGAAAAAACACCTCCCATTAGTATTTAAGATAATTATAGCAGTAATTTTACTCCAAACCTTATTTTTTAAGTTTACTGGTGCTCAAGAAAGTGTTGATTTATTCACTAAAATTGCTGGAGAAAAAGAAGCTTTTATGAGGTT
>CAKZLT010000094.1 GCA_937127195.1 uncultured Saprospiraceae bacterium | reverse complement strand
CAACCTGAGTTTCATTATTTTTTTTAAAATAAAAAAGATAAATACCTGTCGAATAATGACTCATATCAAAAGTGCTAGAATCAGTATTGAGTCGAGTTTCTTCTAGCATTCTACCATAAATATCAAAAATTTGCAAGCCAATCAGTTCGTTGTTTGTTGCTTCTTTTATAAAAATATTGACATAATCATTCGCAGGATTCGGGAAAACTTGAATATTTAAAGCTTCGTCAGAAATGCTTTTGGTATCCGTCAAAGTTCCAAAAGTAATATCATCAACTGTGAGTACACCGCCTTTCAAACTTGTGCCAGAAGAGTAAAATATAATAACAATTGAGTCTGGCTGCACTGTACTTTTGTATTGAAGATTTACCAAAAATGGCTCAAAAATCGAATCCGTAGCCGTTGGTAATAGATTTGTGATACCATAAGCAACCGTATCAGATTGCTGAGTTATTGAATTAAATTTTTTCAAAATAACGCTTACCGTTCCATAATCTCCTGTGAGTAGAGAGTCATTCCAAAACATATATTTTCCCAAAACACCATTTACAGCAAAAGGAAAAGGTTGCCCCGTTTTCATATAGTCTTCATTACAACCAGGATTCGTCATATCATTAAAACTAGACGAGAAAAGGAAAGAAGGTTTCGCTTGCCCATTTGCTTCAACGGAAGTGCGAAGACGAGCCGCACGGTAGTTTTGAGTATAAGTTACTGTGACGTTTGACCAAATAGCAAACGGCTCAAAAGGGCAGCCATCAGAGTTTCCCCAAGCATATAACCGGTCAATTCCACCAATATAAACGCTATCAAAATTAGCATTGGGCAGAGTCTGTCCAATCGCATTTTGACCTAAAATGAAACAAAAGAAAGATAGAAGTAGCATTTTTTTCATAACAATTGATTTAAATTCATATTAAAAAATTTATTCCATCTAGAGAACGAAAAAGTCTATCTATTCATGAATGATTAGATAGACTTTCTTGATTTTTTTTGAAATTGTACTTTTTTCGTAACTATTCAGAAGCGAAATAAAGCCTAAGCCCTTCAAAATCCGCTATAACGTCTCGCTTCTAAAATTTACCTAAATACCGATAATCTATCGCTATCTAATCTCAATAATACTGCAACCAAAACCGTGAATGCCATAAGAGACGAACCTCCATAGCTTATAAATGGCAGCGGAATACCAATTACAGGCATAATTCCCATTGTCATTCCTACGTTGACCAGCAAGTGAAAGAATAAAATACTCGCGACTCCATAAGCATAAATTCGTGTAAACTTTGAGCGTTGCCGTTCCGCAATAAACAATACCCGCAAGAGTAATAATAAAAACAGCATAATAATCGCAAAAGCTCCAACAAAGCCTTGTTCCTCTCCAACTGTGCAAAAGATAAAGTCAGTTACTTGTTCTGGCACATAATTCAACTTCGTAATATTACCATCTAAAAAGCCTTTTCCTGTCAAACCACCCGAACCAATCGCACGTTTTGACCACGTTACATTATATAATGCGCCCAAAGGGTCAACCTTGCTTGGTCGCAACCAAACTAATATTCTATCTTGTTGATGCGGTTTGAGTACTTTATAAAAAGCATAATTTACAACCGTTGTATAACCCGACCCAAACACTAATCCGACAGTCAATAAAATGGCAAGTTGACGACGTTTGGAGCGGAGTTTTTGTATTAATAATATTAAAAAAACAAGCCCTGTTGTTCCTAATACATATAATTCATATTCAGGATAAATATTATAAACAGCCAAAGCTGCTACGGCAAAACTAAAAAAGATAATCTTAGGACGATTGGTTCGAAGTGCGTTAACTAAAATACCACTTGCTACTAATGTCAACCCTAAAATAATAGGAAAAGTACTGTCAAACATCAACGCCATTACTGTTAGTATAATCATCGTAAACATCAAAATATACAACGGAGGCGGCATTCCTTCTCTATACAAAACTATCAACAAAGACGAAAATACAAGCGCAGAACCTGCATCTCCTTGCAACAGAATCAAGCCCATTGGAAGCAAAATAATTCCTATAGCTATTGCTCGATTTCTAAAGGTTTGTAAATTAGCGTTATATGGTCCCAAAAAAGTAGCTAATGCCAAGCAGGTTGCAAACTTCGCAACTTCGGAAGGTTGAAATCGAAAAAATCCTAAATCAAACCATGACTGTGAACCAGCAATGACTCGCCCAGCAACCAAAACATAAAGTAAAAACAAACAAGCTATAATATATATAGGATAGCCAAATGTCCGAAACATCTTGCCATCTATCAACATAATCACAAAACCAACCGTTATCGAAACTCCAATCCAAACCAATTGACTTCCGTGACGTGTCCCCATATCAAACAAAGAAGAATTTTCTTCACCTCGATAACCAACAGCGTATATCATCAGCCAGCCTGTCAGTACTAGCCCGAGATAAATCGAAATCGTCATCCAATCTACATCCGCAGTATTACTTTCCCCTCTTCTACTTGTTGTCATTATAATTCAAACTTTAAAAAAGTCATTCTTTTATTTTCAAAAAACTAGCTTATAATCAAACTTTAATCAACTAATTATTTATTCAAATTCGCATTTTTCATACGCTCCTCCAAATACTTTCGAGCATCACTGATTTCTCCGTTAAGGTATTTTTCAATCATTAAACTAGATATTGGTCCAGCATATCGCGAACCATAACCGCCATTTTCTACAAATACCGCAATGGCTATTTTAGGATTGTCCTTTGGCGCAAATGCAATAAAAACCGAGTGATCAGCACCATGAGGATTTTCTGCTGTTCCTGTTTTTCCACAGACTTTGATACCAGGAATTTGTGCAATACGAGCTGTACCTGCCAATACAACATCTTCCATTCCATCAATGACAGGTCTAAAATGCGAAGTATCTATTTTTGTAAAATGCTTTGTACGGTATTTTAATGGTATTTGAGTCGTATCATTTTTAAAGCTTTTGACCAAATGAGGTGAATAATAATATCCTTTATTGGCAATAGTTGCCGAGATATTTGCCATTTGCAATGGTGTAATCAATAATTCACCTTGCCCAATTCCAAGCGAAACGATATATGGCGAAGTCCACGCGCCTTTACGATGCATTTTATCATAATCCTCTGAAGTTGGTACATTTCCTGTCAATTCATTTGGAACATCGCTTCCTAATCTTTTACCCAAACCAAAATGGTATAAATGATCCGTCCAAACATCTAGCCCTTGACTTGCTCTCGAAAAACCATTTTTATCAACTACATCTCGAAAAATTTGACAAAAATAGGCATTACATGAATGCTGAATTGCTTGCGAAACATTCATCGCTGTCGGGTGTCCGTGACAACCAATACGTAATGTTTTGTAAATATATCCACCTCGACAGCTAATAGGTCTATTAACTTCGGTAACACCTTCTTGCAATGCGACTAATGCCATTACAGGTTTAAAAATAGAACCTGGAGGATATTGTGCGCCAATTGCTCGATTAAATAATGGCTTCAAAGAATCTCTTGCCAATGTTGTGTAAGCATCGCCTCTACCGCGACCAATTGTTAGTAAGTTAGGATCATAACTTGGCATACTCACCATTGCCAAAATCTCCCCAGAAGAAGGTTCAATAGCAACTATTCCGCCACGTTTATTTTGCAATAATTCTTCTCCATACATTTGTAAATCTAAATCCAAAGAAGAAATTAAATCTTTTCCAGATACTGAAGCTGTATCACGTTCGCCTTTTTCATAGCTGCCAACTATTCGCCCTAAGTTATCCCTCAAAACGTAATCTACTCCACGAACACCACGTAAATATTCTTCATAAGCAAACTCTACACCGCTAATCCCAATATAATCACCACTTTGATAATAAGGGTCTTTTTTCAAATGCTTTTCGTTCACCTCGCCGATATAACCCAAAACGTGTGAACCTGTATTGAAAGCATATCCTCGAACATTTCTTAATTCTACAAAGAACCCTGGAAACTCATATAAACTTTCTTGAAATCGCGCATAAGTCTCAGATGAAATCTTTTTGAGAAAAACGAAAGGTTTTGATTTAGAATATCGACGGCTCGCGAAGTTCGGGTTTAATTTTTTAATAAAAACCTCCCTCGAAATACCTAATAACTGACAAAACTTAGTCGTATCTATATCTTTTACTTGGTCATAAGTGACCATCAAATCATAGATAGCTTTGTTATTGACCATTAGTTTTTCATTTCTATCATAAACCAAGCCTCTTGATGGATACTTATTGATTTTCTGAATCACGTTAGCACTTGCTTGCTCTCGCAAGGAAGTATCAATAAGTTGTAGTTGAACGGCTTTCAATAATAAAATAGCTGTTGTGACGATAAATAATCCCTGTATGACATATTTTCGTCCCTGAAACTGGTCTTGCATAGTTTTCTTTTGCTGCGTATGAGTTGCGTTCTCTGAATTTTATAAAATTACGGATATTTGTATAAAAATAGCTTTCTATTTTGGTTAAAAATTCAATGTTCTTAGAGAATTTTTCTTTTTTTTAAAAATAAAAAACCTAAACCTCAAAAATTAACACTTAAAACAGTTCTTTTTCTTCAACTTTGGTCTTTTGGCGGCTGTTGAACTTTAAAAGAAATCGTTTATTATATTGTTTCAATAGTTTTTAATATTCCCTAGCGCGACGAGCTTCGGAACATTATTATAAAAATAATATCAATTATGCTCAAAACTAGCCAACTTTCCTATTCGTATGATAAGAATAATACGATTCATTTCCCTGACATCAATTGTCAAAAGGATGAACACTGGTTATTATTGGGACAATCTGGAACAGGTAAAACTACATTGTTGCACTTATTGGGCGGACTCCGAAAGGCTCAAAATGGTTCAATTACTGTAACTGGACAAGATTTATCTCAATTGCCGTCTAGTCAATTAGATGCTTTTCGCGGTAAGCATATTGGTATTGTTTTTCAGCAATCTCACTTTGTCGCGTCCCTTACCGTAGAAGAAAATTTACTATTAGCACAATATCTGGCAGGCGTTCCGCAAGATAAAACGCGTATCAAAACGCTATTATCTAAATTGAACTTGAGTCATAAATTACAATCAAAACCTAAGGCATTAAGCCAAGGTGAACAACAGCGGGTTGCTATTGCGAGAGCTTTGGTCAATAGTCCAAAAGTGATTTTGGCAGATGAACCGACTTCTGCACTTGACGACGAAAACTGTAAAGAAGTAGTCGAGCTTTTGGAGTCACAAGCCAGAGAACAAGAAGCGGCTCTATTAATTGTAACGCATGACCAGCGACTCAAGGACTATTTTAAAAATCAAATCATTTTAACTAAATAAATTATTAGATAATATATTAATTAGTGTTATCTAATTAATATGATGAAGAGTTTTACACCTTGTCGAATAAATTCGACGGTACTATAATTCACACATTAACGAAGTCATGAATTTAATCAACCTAAGTTGGAAAAATATATTAATCAAGCCTTTATCTACTACTTTGAGCTTGGTACTGTTTGCGTTAGGCGTTGGGATTATTACGCTCTTGATGCTTATTAATAATCAAGTACAGGAAAAATTCGAGAAGAATCTTGCTGGTGTCGATATGGTAGTCGGCGCAAAAGGAAGCCCTTTGCAACTTATCCTATCAAGTATTTATCATATTGATTATCCTACGGGAAACATTAGTTTGCGAGAAGCAGCTATTATAAAAAAACATCCTAGAATCGCTCCATTGGTCGAAAAAACGATTCCTTTAGCGTTAGGAGATTCTTATAAAACGTTCAGAATTGTAGGAACGGAGCATAGTTATGTAGAATTGTATGATAGTGCCGCAGCAGCAAATACCGCACTTTGGTCAAAAGACATGGAGGTAACTTTAGGAGCAAAAGTTGCCAAAGAACTCAATTTAAAAGTAGGAGAGGAGTTTTTCAGTGCGCACGGTTTTATGGCAGAAGCACATAGTCATGAAGAAAGTCCTTTACGAATTGTCTCCATTTTACCAAAAACAAATACAGTACTCGACCAATTGATTTTGACAAATATCAATACCATTCGATTATTGCATAAAGAGCCAGAAATTGAATTTGACGAAGAGGATGAAGAAGATAATCACAAAGGACACGATGACCACGAACATCATTCGCATGATGACCATTCGCATAATGAAGCGTCTAAAGAACCAGTGGACATGGACGATCCTAAGCAGGGGCTGACTTCGATGTTGGTGTTTTTTAGAACGCCAATGGGGAATATCATGCTTCCAAATTTTATTAATCAGAATACAAATATGCAAACAGCAGCTCCTGCTTTTGAAACCAATCGATTGTATGAAATGATGGGTGTCGGAACGGATGCATTGCGGATATTAGCTTTTGTAATCATTTTCATTTCAGGATTAAGCGTGTTTATTTCACTATTTAATTCTCTTAAAGACCGAAAGTATGAATTGGCATTAATGCGTGTAATGGGCGCGTCTCGCTTAAAACTATTTTTTCTGATTATTTTGGAAGGGTTGATGATTGCCATTTTGGGTTATATTCTTGGTTTGCTGTTAAGTCATGGAGGAATGAGTATTTTTTCGGGTGCAGCAGAAGAAGCTTACCAATATTCTTTCGATGGTTGGCGTTTCTTAAAGGAGGAAGTTTATATTCTTCTAGGTGCATTAGCGATTGGTATTGTTGCGGCTTTGATTCCTGCTTTGATGGTTTATAAAACTGATATTTCGGAAACTTTAGGAAGGTAGTTTTTATTAATTAATAATTAGAAATTAACAATTAATAATTGGCTTTTAATAGTCGCGCGCTACGTTGGCTTTTTAAGTTTTTTTTAAAAAAAATAAATTATTAAACGAATATGAAAAATAGTATAGTAGCCATTGCGGTAATTGTTTTTTTGGGAGCGTTTCAACAGGAAGCAGTAGCTCAAAAGGCAAAAAAAGAAATTAATAATTGGCAGATTTTGTCAATGGTTTTGATGCAAAAGAAGTTTGATGAAAATATTGGATTGGATGTCGATGTTCCTAAATTTGGTAAAAAAGTCAAAGCTTTAGATGGCGAAATCATCAAAATCAAAGGCTATATTTTACCATTGAAAGCATCCAAAAATCAAAAATATTTCATTCTTTCGGCTGTTCCTTTTAATCAATGTTTCTTTTGTGGTGGTGCTGGGCCTGAGTCTGTAATGGAGGTTTTTTCTAAAAAAGCTGTTAAGTCATCAAAAAAGCCAGTAACACTAAAAGGGAAATTACAGGTCAATTATAATCCAAGTATCGGACAGGTTTTATATACTTTGAAGGATGCTGAGGTAATTGAGGAGTAATTTTTATTAACTCACGTTGCCCAGAAGTACTTTTATTAGTCGCTTTGAGTAACATCAGTTATTGAAAAAAAATCAATCAAAAAATCAACCCCAAAATTTGGAGAAATAATAAAAAATCAATCATGAAAAATACAATTGTATTGTTACTAATCACCTTTTTTGGTGTGCAAAATATGTCTTTTACTACCTTACCGATAGGTGATGAAGGCCCTTGGAAAACATTGGAAAAGGTCACTTTCAAGAAGAAATTTGATAAAACATTGGGTTTATACGTTGACCAGCCTGTTTTTAGTAAAGAAATCAAAACACTAAACAAAAAGGAAATTACCCTCAAAGGCTATATTATTCCGCTGGAAGGTTATCAAGAACAGAACTATTTTATCTTTTCAAAATTCCCTTATAATATGTGTTTCTTTTGTGGTGGCGCAGGCCCAGAAACCGTTATGGAAGTGGAAACGAAGAAAGGTAAAGAAATAAAATACACTTCTAAATTGATTACCATCAAAGGTAAATTGAAGTTGAATGGCGATAATGTTGACCGTTTGATGTACATCTTAGAAGACGCTCAATTAGTCAAGTAAGTCTAGTTGCTGGATGCTAGTTTCTGCTGCCGCTGTTTTTGTTACTAAGGATAACAGAAACTAGAATCGAGTAACTAGAATCGAGTAACCAGAATCTAGCAAACATCTAAAAAACAAAAATCACATGAAAATAGCAGTTATAGATTTAGGAACAAATACTTTTCATTTGTTAATTGTTGAATTGATAGATGGTACTTTTAAGGAAGTACATCGTAATCGACAGTTTATTCATTTGGCTGAAAATGGCATTACAACGATAGGTAATGCTCCTTACGAACGTGCTTTCAAAGTTATGAATCAATTCGGTTTGGACATTATTCGTCATGGTGCAAAAAAAGTAGTTGCCAAAGGCACAGCAGCTCTTCGAGGTGCTTCTAATGGCGCGCAATTCATACAGGAAGTCAAAGAAAAAACGGGCATTCAGATTGAAACCATATCAGGTGACGAAGAAGCCAAATTGATTTATTACGGTGTTCGTCAAGCTGTCGAAATGACGGATGAAAAAATGCTGCTAATGGATATTGGTGGAGGAAGTGTCGAATTTATTATTGCCAATCAACATCAAAAATTCTGGGCACAGAGCTTTCCGATTGGCGTTGCTGTTTTATTTCAAAAATTTCATCATCAAGAACCTATTGATATGGGTGATTTGAAGGCTTTACAAGATTTTTTAAAAGAAACCGTGCAACCATTAAAAGCTGCCTTGAGTCAATATCCAACGGATATATTGGTTGGAGCTTCGGGGACTTTTGATGTTTTGGAACAGGTCATGACGATTAATCACCAAACTAAAAATTCGGCTGATATTGAAATCTCTGAGTTTGAACCTTTGTATAAAAGGCTTATCAAAGCAAACTTAGAAGAGCGGTTGGCTATGGAAGATATTTCTAACCATCGCGCCAAATTGATTGTAGTTGCTGTTATTTTGGTTGATTTTATTTTGAAACACTTTGACTTGAAGCATATCAAAGTTTCTAATTTTGCAATGAAAGAGGGAATGATAGAAGAAGCGCGTAGGTGAATTTTATGCACTGTGGCGGATTTTAAATAGGGGTTACCTAGAAAATAGAAATTTGACTTAGAGAAAGGTGTTCTCCAAATAATATTTGGAGAACACCTCTTTAAATTTAAGTAGAATGAGACAGAAAACTGGATGATTTAGGGTGAAAAATATATTCAGAAGTATTTTGACGTTTTTTAGGTTAGAAAAGGCAAAAAAAATAACGTAAAGTATTGATTTTTAATACTTTACGTCATTGATGGTAAGCCCTAAGTAAGTAACATTTTGAATGACCACATAAAATCATATAGAACCATATTTTTTAGTTTAAAAGTGCCTTTAGGTACATCACTTTTTTAAGGTATAGCTATCACTGCAATCCGTTATAATCAGAAAAATTAAAACTCATGGACTCGCATCACTCCGTAAAACTCCGTGGAAAAAACCTACTCATTATTACTCACCTCATCCATAGCTTCTAAAATAATCTCACAAGCCTTTTTAATTTCAGCTTCACTGATAATCAAAGGCGGAGCAATTCGAAGACACCTATCATTAAACAAGAACCAATCTGTAATCAATCCTTTCAAAATACACTTATCAATCACCGCTTTCACCATTTCAAAACTCTCCACTTCGACTGCCATAAGCAAGCCTGCGCTTCGAATAGTTTTGATTAAAGGATGAACCAAAAGCGACCTAAACAAAGCTTCTTTAGCCTTAACGGTTTTGAAAACTTGCGTTTCAAGCATTGTTTCCAAGGTTGCCAAGCCAGCCGCACAAATCACAGGATGACCACCAAAAGTGGTAATATGCCCCAAAAATGGGTTGTTAGTAAACGACCACGTTAATTCGCGAGAAGCCACAAATGCGCCAATCGGCATTCCGCCGCCCATAGCTTTTGCCAATAACAAAATATCTGGAACAATTCCATATTGCTCAAATGCAAAAAGAGTTCCCGTTCTTCCGTAACCGACTTGTATTTCATCAAAAACGAGGAGTGTTCCCGTTTCATCGCAACGTTGTCTTACCTTTTTCAAATAATCTAAATACGGTGGATGAACACCCGATTCTGCCTGAACCGTTTCCATAATCACACAAGCCGTTTGCTCGGTTATTTCACTCAAGTCATCAGCATTATTATATTCAATGTGCTTGATTCCTGGTAATAATGGTCGAAAAGCTTGCGTAAAAAAATTGTCACTCATCAAACTTGCCGAACCTTGTGTGCTACCGTGATAAGCATTTTTACAAGAAATAATCTCAGAGCGGCGAGTATAGCGTTTCGCCAATTTCATTGCGCCTTCCGTTGCTTCTGAACCCGAATTAACGAAGTAAACACTATCCAAAGAATCTGGTAATTGCTTCGTCAGTAACTCCGCCAACTGCACTTGCGGCGACATCACAAACTCTCCATAAACGATAGTATGCAAGTATTTGTCAGCTTGTTCTTTGACTGCATTCACCACATTTGGATGACAATGTCCCAAGCTACTAACACTAATTCCTGCAATCAAATCAATATAAGCCTTCCCGTCAGTATCGTATAAATAAATGCCTTCGCCACGCTCTATTTCTAGCATCAGAGGCATATCGCTTGTCTGAGCTACGTGGTTTAGGAATAATTGTCTTTTTGATATCATGGTTGATTTTTTTAGAGGCGAGATATGAGACCGCCCAAAGGGCGGTCTCATATCTCGCCTCTCTCTCTTAAAAGTCTATTTTATAATAAAAAAGTGGCAAACGCCCTAACTGATATTCCTCCTGAATTGTATTGTCAGGGTGATTTGGAGCATAAGTTAACGTCAAAATATTTTCGGTATTTAAAAGGTTAACCAAATCTATTGCAAACTCATGTGTTACTTTTGGACGATTCCAAATGAAGCTAATTTTGGTGTCAAACCTAAAATAAGGTCTAAATTGCACCGTGTTCACTGTTTCATCTACATAAATAATCTCTTGTAATGATTGTGAAGCTTCTTCGTCAACTGGACCATACCAGCGCCCTCCAGTAGTAGTCAATTTTCCACCAATATTCAAAGCTGTTCCGTTTTTGAACGAAAACTCCTTTGCAAATAAAGCATTGAAAGCATATTGACCATTAAAAATGGAATTACGCCAAACATTATCACTCCCTTTGTATTTGGCATCAAATAATGAACCTGTCACTAAAAAATAGTAACCGCCTGCAAAAAATTTCTCTACTGTAATTTCCAAACCGTAGTTCTTAGCTACTCCGCCATTCTCCAATGAATCAGGAAACAATCGAGAAAAACCAGAACCTGAATTGACCAAAGAATAAGAACTCTCGTAAGTATTGACAGGAATATCATATAAATATTGGTAGTAAACTTCTCCCATCAAACGCATATTATTCTTGAACGTTTTATTATATCCAGCTACTGTATGAATACTTTTGGTCAAGCCCATTGACTCCTTATTATAGCCAATTGGCGCGTTTCCTACCGTTTCATCGCCATAATAATATAAATAATTCGATTGGATTTGAGAATGCAAACCAGCACCAAAGTTCAACTTTTGACCTTTTCCGAGGTCGTAACTCATACCAACTCTCGGCTCAATCGGCGAAAAACTCTTATCATTTACACTATAATAAGTACTTGTTAGACCACCTATAAGTGTTAGTTTTTCGTTTGCACGATACTTAAATTGGACAAATGGCTGCACCAAAACGTTCATATCCTTCGCATCCCAACGAGTCGTCCAATCACTAAAAGTGAGTGTACTATCTGGATTATAAATCACTGCAACCGCGCTATCCGTATATTCCAAATCAAATACATCAACATTTACTCCCAACTTCATAGTTAGTTTCTTATTGATTTTTTTATTATAATTCAAATAAGCCGAATATTTATCTTCCAAAAACTCATAATCTAAAATCGGTGGTGTTGTTATATCAACGAACTTTCCATTTTCTACCCTTCTTGAAATATAATCGTGGTTAGCAAAAACGTTTGATTGCGAATACGCCAAACCACCTTTCAGGTAAGTATCTTTGTTCAAAGGCTGTGTATAAGTCAAGCCTGTTGTAAACATATTGGTAGAAAAATATTGGTCACGGTCATTACTTCCATAAATCAAAGTTTCATTACTTGGCCCTTCTTCTTCACTCAAAATTATATCAATCTGGCTATCTCCGCCAATTCCCCAAAAGGCTAGATTGCCACCTTTTTTCAAAGGAAAATTAAATCGAAATGCACCATCATAATAAGAAGGAACGGCATCTGTACCTACATCAATATTCAATGCACTGAACAATTCCAAAGTCGAATAACGAAAAGTAGCCAAATAAGAAGACCCTTTTTCTTTATTAATCGGGCCTTCTGCCATCAATTCTGTTCCTAAAAAACCAAATTGACCACTAAACTCATGTTTTTGATTATTACCATTTCTCATTTTTAAATCAAAAACACCCGCAATCGCATTACCATACTCGGCAGGAAAAGCTCCCGTAAAAAAGTCCGAATTAGCTAAAAATTTATTATTCAAAATAGTAACAGAACCACCTGCTGTACCAGCAATATTAAAATGATTCGGATTTGGAACATTGATTCCGTCCAACCTCCAAAGTACACCCTGAGGCGAATTACCACGAATAACTATATCATTTCTTGAATCATCCGCGCCCTGAACACCCGCAAAGTTAGAAGCCATTCGAGCAGGTTCTCCACGGCTTCCTGCGTATCGGTTCGTTTCTTCTACCGAAAAAGCACGCGAACTTACCGTTGCCATTTCGTTATTAACTTCACCGTTTTTTTGTCCAATAATCTCAACCGTTCCAAGTTCTGTTACGGATTCTTCCATTTCTATTTTAAGAATCATTTCCTTTGCCGAAGTGATAATAACGTTATCCAAAGTAACCATCTCATAACCAATATAAGATAACGAAATACTCTGACGACCTAAGGGGACATCGACTATTTTGAAATTTCCTTCTACATCAGAAGTCGCTCCAAGTTCGTCTCCTTTACTTGTTTTGACAACGACGGTTACCCCAATCAACGGGAATTGAGATTCTTTATCAACTACTATTCCCCTAATTGTTTGGGTCAAATCTTGTGCAAATCCCACATTAGAAAACCCTAATAACCACCCTATAAATAAGATTTTTAATATTTGTTTCATGATTTTTTTTTGTGTGTAAAAAATATTAGTGAAGAAAATAAATAAGTTGCCTCATTACACTTTTTACTCGGTCAAGCCCCATGATTATAATTCTTTATTCCTTTTAAAAGTACTTAAAAAATGAACCAGAACTATGCTTAATTTTTGAAGCATTTTTAAAAGAAAAAATAAAATTGCGTCATGGAGCAACTTATTTACTTTTCTTCACTAGGGCAAAGATAGGTTTTCATTTGAAGGATTTTGTAGTAAAATTTACTTGAAACTACTTCGACTATTATTAAATAGTACCAATTGTCGTCCTATAATGGGAATTCTGAAATAGAAATTCATTTGTTCAACGTAATTAGAGAGTAGGCAATAAATAACCTACCACAAAGAACGGCGTTATTTTTTATTTAGACGAGGCAAAAAACACAGTCCTAGCACCGCTAAGGCGAGTATTTTTAACGAAGTATAAATGAAAAATAATAAGTTCGACTGGTAGGTTATGTTTTTCCTACTCCCTAAGTGAAGGAAAATAAATAACTAGCACCATTATACTTTTTTATTTTTCTTCACTAACTCCTATAATTTGATTACCCTTCCATTTTTTTAAGCAAAAAAATGATGCCCCTTTATGATTAATATTCTTGCATCAAACAAAATATAAAAGCTGTGAAAAAAAGTATTGAATACTTCAAGCAGTTTATTCTTTCTCAGAACCTTAACAGCAGAGCTACGGAAGAATTGCTTCAACATATTAACGTAATAGAAAAAGGGAATACTAAAAGCCATGAAAACTGTAATGCATCTCTTCAGAAACAAGAGAAATTAGTCGCTGCCTTAAATAGGACAGTGAAGGAGTTAGAAGTAAAGAATAAATTAATTAAACTGCAACAGAATCTTGAAGATGATGCCATCTTCAAAGAAAAGCTATTGACTAATGTCAGCCATGAATTAAGAACTCCCCTTAATGCTATTTTAGGGATGGGACACCTATTAGAAACGACAGCATTAGATGGGCGGCAACAGGAATTTGTGAATGTTATTAAAACGGGAGCAAATAGTCTCTCAATGCTTATTAACGATTTATTGGAATTGTCTTCACTTAGAGAACGAGCAATTAAAACACAAGAACGACCATTCTCAATAGATAAGTTATTAGCTGATTTGCATCGAATGATTTGGTTCAAAGCAAATGAACAGCAATTGCGCCTAATTGTTAAAAACACAGAAAAACTTCCTGATTATTTACTAGGAGATGCAAGCCGATTGCATCAAATATTAATGAAGCTATTAAGTAACGCAGCTAAGTTTACGCCAAAAGGAGAAATTAGCTTAGAGGTCAAAAAGCTAAATGAAAAACCTGATAGCATTTTTTTACAATTTATTATAACAGATACAGGTATTGGTATTGCTCCCGATAAAATTAGACACATTTTTGATAGTTTTACCAAAGGACACGATAGCAATGAAGAGAAAAAAGTATATGAAGGCACAGGGGCAGGATTAAGTATCGTTAAATACTTGATTGAGATGATGGATGGAAATATTTCTGTAAAGAGTAAACTAGGTAAGGGAAGTCAGTTTACTTTAGTAATACCATTCAGAATACCTGAACAAGAAGTGATTACAGAATACTTAAAACAACAAAAAATAGTAGCAGTAGGAAGTTGGAAAGGTAAAAAAATGCTCTACATAGAGGACAATCAAGCTAATATATTTTATCTCAAAAATATGTTAGATAGCTATTCACTTGAGTTGGATATTGCGGAAAACTTGGCTGAAAGCAAAGCTCTTTTATCCAAAAAGAATTATGATTGTATTCTTTCTGATGTAAAATTACCTGATGGAAATGGGATTGATTTTATTTCAGAATTAAGAAAAAATAATAATATACTTAATAATAATACACCTGTAATTGTGATTACAGCAGGAGCTACTGATGCCGAAAGACATAAGGCTCAGAGTATTGGAATTGAAGGATATATTAGTAAACCTTTTAATCCTGACACCTTATTTGGAGAACTAAATAGGCTCTTTCAGGCTAAAAATAATTTAACTTCTTTATCTAATTTTTATAAAAAACCTACAAAGAAAAAGAGAAATAGAGCAAGTTTACCACATCTTCATAAAGTCATGGGCGGCAATAAAAAAGCCATGGTAGAAATGATTGACATTTTCCTAAAACAACTCCCAGAATCCATAACGAAAATGAATATTTTACTTCAAAGTAAAAATTGGAAGAAAATCCATTTTGAAGCTCATAAACTAAAGTCAACCATTGGAATTATTGGATTAGAAGAACTTCATCAATTAATTCTGACTATTAATGAATATACTAGAGAATCAAAAAAACTACACCTTGTTCCTCAGTTATTTAAAGACTTTGAAGCTCGCATCAAGATAGATTTAGAAATCGTCGAAACCGAACGTAAACGTTTGACAAGAGGAAGAAAAAAATAAGTTGATAATCTTATTGTAAATAAAAGCCCAATACAATTTCTAAAACTGTATTGGGGTTTATTCTTTATTATATTGTTCTGCACTGGCTGTAACAGATTACAGTGAAATTATACTTTTAATTTAGCCGTTTCTTTTCTTAAAAAATAATAAGTAATCGCGGCAGCACTCACATCAGCAATAGGAAAAGCATACCAAATACCATCCAAACCAAAGTAAGGTGGCAATATCAAAAACAACGGAATAAGAAAAAATCCTTGTTTAGTCAAAGTCAATAACAAAGCTGGAATTGCCTTCCCAATTGCTTGAAAATAGGCTGCTCCCATTAACTGCACAGCAATCAGAGGCGTAGCAATAAAGACTTTTCTTAATGCAATTCCTGTTTCATCAATCAAGGATTGATCTTTGGTAAAAATGGCAACTAATGGTTCTGCAAAACTCAAGATGCCCACAAATATAACAATAGCAATCAACGTTCCCCATTTAATAGCAAGGTTGATGACCGTTTTTACTCTTGCAAATTTTTCAGCACCATAATTATATCCAGCTATCGGAACATACCCCTGAGTAATACCAAGAACTGGAAAATTAGCAAACATCATCACTCGATTTATAATACCATAAACCGCGATACTTGCTTCATTTCCGTAAGTAAACAATGAGTTATTTAATACTATAAACAATATACTAACCGTTCCTTGACGTGCCAAAGTCACAATACCTAAAGAAAAAATTTCGCGCACAATTTCAAACTTCAAGCGTAAGTTTTTTGCGAATAAGCGCATTTCTGATTTTCCTCCAAAAAAGAAAAACAAAGAATACGATGCGCTCGCAATATATGCTAAACTCGTCGCCCAAGCTGCTCCAGCAATTCCCCAATCCAAATAAACAATCAAAATCGGGTCTAAAATCATATTGACAACAGCAGGCACAACCAATATTAACATGGCAATTTTGGGCGCTCCTTCTGCCCGAATGACGTTGTTAGACATCATTGCCCACGCCAAAAATGGAACTCCATACAGAGTAATCTGAAAATACTCCTTCGCATAAGGCAATATTTCGCCCCTTCCACCAAAAACAACAAGGATTTCTTCTTGAAAAAATGAGCCTAAAAGTACTATTCCAATTGCTAATACAACGGTTAAAGTTGCTTGATTACCAAAAGTGAGCAGTGCTTTTTCTTCATTATCACCACCCAACGATCTAGATATGATTGACGCGCCCCCCATTCCGATAGCCATTCCGATAGAGGAAATCAAAAACGTAATCGGCATCACAACGGTAATAGCCGCAATCCCGAGAGAACCAACATATCTACCAACAAAAATGGTATCTACAATACCATAAATAGACATTATAAGAATCCCAACAGAGGCAGGAACGGCTTGTTTGATGAGTAGTTTTTTAATGGGATTATTTCCTAATTCTTCTGAATTTTTACTCATTTTTTTGCTAAGTGTGATGATAAAATGAACGTCCTAATTGAAAATGGATACTTTCTTAAAGTAGTAAAATTATTTTTCTAAAAAATATAGAACATCTCATTTCCCTGATTAGTTCTTTTCATATTGATAAAAAAAACACTGAGAACTATTAAAGTTTTCAGTGCTTTTATAATAAATATATATTAAAATTCAATTAGCTTCGGATAACTAATTTTTCACGTTCAGGTCCAGTAGAAATGAAAGTAATTGGAGTTTCCAGTTTTTCTTCCAATGCTTGAATATAATCCTTAGCTACTTGAGGAAACTGATTATAATCTTTCACATTATCCAACTCAACTTGCCACCCTTTATGTGTCTCATATATTGGAGTAACAGGAATTGTTGCCAAATCATAAGGAACAGTTTCGGTAACTTGTCCTTCGTAATGATATTGTGTTGCAACAGAAATCTCCTCGAAATCATTCAAGATGTCAATCTTAGTCATACAAATCTGAGTAACGCCGCTAATCATGATTGCATACTTCAATGCAGGTAAATCAATCCAACCACATCTGCGCGGACGACCTGTCGTAGCACCAAATTCAGATCCTAATGTTCTTAAGCGTTCGCCAGCTTCATTATCCAATTCAGTCGGGAATGGGCCACTACCTACTCTCGTACAATAAGCCTTAGTGATACCAATGACTTCACCAATTTTAGAAGGTGCAACACCTAATCCAGCACAAACTCCAGCAGTCATTGTACTTGAAGACGTTACAAAAGGATACGTTCCAAAATCCACATCTAGCATAGCACCTTGCGCGCCTTCTGCTAATACTTTTTTGCCTGCCTTAAGTGCATTATTGATGTAATATTCGCCATCTACGAACTGTAATTCCTTCAACTCTTCTAAGCTACTAAACCATTCTTGCTCCAAATCAGCTAGTTTTTTAGTATCAATTGGAGGAAAAACACGCAACAAATTCAAGTGTTTGTTACGAAGAGAATGGTATTTAGCTTTGAATTGTGGTGAGAAAATATCCCCCATTCTCAAGCCATTACGCCCTGTTTTGTCCATATAAGTTGGGCCAATTCCTTTTAGAGTCGAACCAATTTTAGATTTTCCTTTAGCAGATTCAGAGGCAGCATCTAATAATAAATGCGTTGGCATGATAAGGTGTGCTTTCTTAGATACGAGCAATCTATCTTTATAATCTACATTTGCCGCTTTTAAACCATCTATCTCTTTTTTGAGTGTAGTTGGATTAATTACAACTCCGTTTCCGATAAGATTGAGGAGAGTCGGACGAAATATACCTGAAGGAACAGTATGTAAAACGAATTTTTTACCATCGAACTTCAAAGTATGTCCAGCATTTGGGCCTCCTTGAAAACGCGCTACTATATCATAATTAGCAGCTAAATAGTCAACAATTTTACCTTTACCTTCGTCGCCCCACTGTAAGCCTATTATTACATCAACAGCCATCGTATAATGAATGATTAGTTATTAAAAGAATAATAGAATGGCAAATTTAAGGCTTATTTGTTACTCTGTCAGAATAACAAACTTGCTTTATATAACTAGAAATAATTAATATTTCACCCCTATTTATACCAAAAAGCCATCCCTTTACAATTAAGCTACAAAATACGACTTTTAAAGAATGGTATTCAAACTTTTAGGTTGGTTTTTTAAAAAAGGAAAGACAGCTTCAATGAATAAAGACAGCTTTTAGATTTTAAAGAGTAATCTTTTTTTGAAAAATGACTACTTATACGTTAGTTGGAAGAACTGGCATTGACGCTTGAAGTGCTTTTATACCTGCTTCGGTCGAATCACAAACCGTAAAAATGGAATGCAATTTAGTCATTACTAAAAGTTGAGTTATCTTTTCATTCACATTTACAATGATTGTTTCTCCACCAGCATTACGCGATTTGGTTAGTACTGCTATCAAAAAACTCAACCCAACACTATTGATAAAGGCTAATTCTTCTAAGCTAATAATAAAGTACTTGTGAGAATCTTCGTTAATCATATTTTCGATTTCTCGCAAAAGTCTATGATTTTCATAATCCATCATTAAATTATCAACTGTTAGTATATGTATTTCTTCTATTTTTTTTAATTGATACTTCATCTTGAGTTTTATTGTTCTTTTGTGTCTAAAGCTAAGTTTTTATTTTAAATATCAAATAATTTTGAGTTGCTAAATTATTCTTTCTAGCATCGCTTTGATGATTATAAAGTTTTTTTAACAAAAGATTAAAAATACCTTATTAAACGTTAAGAATAAAACGAATATATTTAGGGAATTATAAAATAAATAAAACTGCTCATGAAAAAAGTACTTTTCTTTTTCTGTTTTTTGGGAATAAGCCAATTTACAACCGCTCAAGTATTTACGCCTGTCGAACTTAGCTATGAATATCAATTGGTAAGTGCTGACGAATACGAAATCCGTGTAATTGTAGATTTAGATAAAAAATGGTGTGCTTATTCGATGAATTTACCCGAAGATGGTCCCATTCCGACATCGTTGGGCATCTCAAATTCGACTAATCTAAAAATAATAGGAACTCCAAAAGAGAAAAAGGGAAAAGGCGGAAAAAAAGTTACAGGACTTGATGAAATGTTTGATATGGACTTGACCAAATATTATGGTCGCGCAATATTTTCTGTTCGATGTAAAGTGATTGATACAACTCAGCCTGTTAAGTTAGAATTAGACTTTGAATACATGACTTGCGATGGAGAAAGATGCTTGTCTCCCAAGTTTGTTACAACAGAAAAGGAATTAAAGCAACATTTAAAAAAATAAGAATTTATAAATGGATTTGAGTTATTCATAAATTAAACCGTGTCAATTTTAAAAATCGACACGGTTTTTGATTTTCCCTGTTTTTCAAAAATTAAGCTTCTGCCTTTACTTTCAAAGCTTCATTCATTGCTTTAAAACCATTTTCAGTATCTTTTTTTATCATCATTAAAATGACACCCGAAAGCATACCCGAAAATTGTTCTGAATGAATCAACCTCGTTTCAGTCTCAGAAATCGGCTCTAAAACAAAAGAATGCCTTCCGTCAAAAATACCTTTTGCCCATAAGTTACCTAACCATTCAAATTTTTGATGCTTTTCTAGCACTTGAACAATCGGCTTAAAAGTCATCCCTTTTTCTCCCAATCCTATAGAAGCTTCAAGTTGTTTGCCTAATTCACGTTCGCCACTAATCGACTGAATAAAAGGATTCCAAGTATTATAATTTTCAAAATCCATTAAAATATTCCAGATTTTGGCTGGAGTAGCCTTGATATTAATCGTTGTTTCTATTGATTTCATTATTGTTGTTTTAATACTAAAAAATCGGCTTGCCCTTTTTCTGTAAAATAAGGCTTCAATGTTGTCCAAATCATTTCTAAAACTATTTTTTGAGTATAATTTTGGTCTTTTTTGACCGCTTGCAATCCCAGCCAAAAAGTATTCATCAACCAAATTTGTTGAACAATAATATCATAACGCCCTGCTTCGGGTTCGAGAATTAGCCACCCGCCACCGATATAATAATTAATCAATGCGCGCCCTTCATTCATTCTTTTGGTGGTAATTATATCATGTCTTTCTCCAATTTTTGGATAGGATCGGACAATTTCTACCAAATCCAAAAAGAAAAAACGGTAACGTTCCTGAAACTGAAAAGTATATAAAAGACTTTTTTGAAAATGCCCTAAATCAACCATTCCCATCGGACGAATAACGCCTTCCATTTCTTCAACCATCTGTTGATGAATACCTTCTATTAAATCGGATTTTAATTTGAAATGATAAGTTAAATTCCCTGGACTAATTGAAATTTCATCTGCGATTTGCTTCAATGACACATTAGAAAAGCCGTTTTTATTCATCAATTGAACAGCCGTCTCTATTATCTTTCGTTTCGTTTTATTCATAAAATTTAGTTATCAAATTTATGGTTTATCCCTTTTGACAATACAAATATAGTTCATTCAAACTCTAAAACCAATACTAATTAGTTTAATCATACTATTTTTTATTTAAAAATAAACCAAACTCTATTTTTTGAAAAAGATAAGAATAGAATGAGGGCATAATTTGTCTATTTTTATAAAATGAGAAATACTCTACTAATCCTAATAGATAAACTGTAAAATCACGAAAAAAATAAAATACAATGCTAAAAGAAATCCTAAATCATCCGACTCTTTCAAAGAAATATTTCTTTCCTAATTATGACGAATTGCCAGTTGTTCATTGGGTCGAAACCGAAGGCGGAAATTTAGCATGTTATTACAAGAAGCTATTTCCAAACAAGAAAACGATAATTTGCTTTCATGGAAATGGAGAAACCGCGGGTAATTATATTAAAATCTACGCTGATTTTTTTGAAAAATTGGAACTCAATTACCTATTTGCAGAATATCGTGGCTATGGCGAATCAAGTGGTATTCCAGCTCTAGAAGGAATGTTGAATGATGTTGCTTCAATCGTAGAATCTATCGAAAAACCAATAGAAGAAATTATCATCTTTGGTCGTTCGGTTGGTTCTTTGTATGCGATTCATGCAGCGGCATTATATCCTAATGCGGCAGGTTTAATAATAGAAAGTGGCATTTCGGATGTATTAGAAAGGATTCTCATTCGACTTCAACCATCAGATATAGGTGCGACTCCTGCAACACTAAAAGCGGCTACGGATACTTATTTCAATCAAGAAAGTAAAATTTCAAAGTTTCAAAACCCACTTTTGATATTGCATACAGAGTATGATTTATTGGTTGGTTTGCATCACGCAAAGGCGTTATACGATGCAGCGACTTGCGATAAAGATATGTTGATTTTTCCGAAAGGAAATCATAATACCATCTTTTGGGAGAATGTAGAATTATACAAAGATACTATTGCTGGTTTTATTGAAGATTTGTAGTTATTTAGGGTAGAGAAAATAAATATGGATGAGTATTATATTCCTAAATAGTTAAAAATTTCTGATTGT